>CAIRSV010000233.1 GCA_903881265.1 uncultured Bacteroidota bacterium | reverse complement strand
TGCTCGCCCATGGGGTACGTGGTGTTGATATTCGGATAAGCGAATTAGAAAGTTACTCACGCGGATATAAGTGGTATGCCAAGGCCACTTTCAAAGGACTAGCAAAGATCGATCTCCTCGTTATCGATGGACCCCCAAGTTCAACTAATTCAGATGCTCGTTTCCCAGCTCTCGAGCATTTAGTTCCGCTTCTTTCGCCGAAAGCGACTGTGATCTTGGACGATGTTTACCGCGATGAAGAACGAAAACTCGCCGGTGCAATCGCGAAAGCACTACCAAACCATGTCTTAACTATTCATTCTCACGAAAAGGGAACTGCAGTAATTTCACCGCGATCTGGAAGGTAATCTCTCGTGAAGGCTGCCTTGCTACAGTCGCCGCAATATAAGGGGTGGGATCAACCCTTTGGTTTAAACGAATTACATTCCCACGAGTGAACCCTGGTCAGCATGGCGGTAGTTTGACGGTAGTGAAAAAGACAAGAGGAATACTCAGCAAGTTTGATCGCATCGTAAGTTTTCACTGTTAAACGCGGCTTGTATTTGTCGCAAGTAGTTACATACCCTAAGAAAGTAGTGTTGTCGTAATTTAGGCATTCAACATACTCAGCGAGCATGACTGCGTCATAGGTCTTCACGGGCGCACCGTTTGAATTTTGAGTAGATAGCGTGAGAGCGAGTAGCCCTATGAGTGTTGCTATGAGAAGGTTTTTAGAGTTGTTCATTGCTGAAGAATAGGTTTCGCCAAGGGTGTTAGGCAATTATTAGGTGATTAGTAAATAGGTTATTGGATTTCACATTGGAACCGCATAAGTACAGTTTAGAGAGTGGACGATACTGGGATCGAACCAGTGACCCCCACAATGTCAAAGTCCCGAATTACAGTTTTACGCGTGTTCTGTTATCTCTCGGTGCTCACCTTTACGCAAAAACACTGTCAGGAATGACAGGGAAAAAGTAGGGGTGTTAGGTAAGTATTAGGTAAGTATAGGGAAGGCAAGCCCACTACTACTTACGTCCGCCTTCTGCACTTATCGCATTTGTCCATGTTGGAAAGAATTCTGTGTCCGCAAACTGAGCAAAACTTGGCTCCACGATCGCCTGCCAAATCCGAGGATCTTTGCTCGTTGCTAGTGTTGGAATCTGAACGAGTCCATGAAGAACTTTGGTTATCACCTTTTTTGGAATCTGAATATAGATTTCGTAAAATCACAAATATGCCAAAGAGAACGGCATAAATGCCAACTTGCAATGGATCAAACCCCTGCATCAGAGAACCCAATCTTCTATAGTCCGTGAGATCCACGTAGAGGCACTTTATTTTTTTTAGACATCCTGTCTGCCCCACCTGTCTTTATTACCTTTCTCTCCCCGATTTAGACTGGGCAGAGGTGGTTCAAGCCTATCTATCCGATTCTGCCCATTTGTGGCACTATTTAGAAATGACAGAATGGAAAGTTGGCGACAAGGTAATTTCTATCGAAGACGGACATTTGATGCCAAAAAATGTTAAGGGTGAAATCACCCACCGCTACGAAACATTTTTTAATATAGAGTGGACAATTTCGTATGTTGATTTTTTTAATAATAAAGGCACGATGCGCGTTAACCAGGATCGTATGGATAAATTGGTTAAAAAAATCTAAGGTGCGTCTTGGGTTAGCACTGTGTACGCCCGATCTAAACCGTTTCAGACTAGAACTATGCGGTTACGGAGGCTCGGGCTTACTGATCTAGACAAATGCAAAAGTCTTGATTAAGATGGATAAATTCACTACGAAGGAAGATTTTGAGATGAAATACACACTTTGGGAAGTCCTCAATAAGGATATTAAAGTTCTTACCTATAAAAATAACAAAAATGAAGTGCTGAGGTTTTTAACCAAGAGTTACGATATGTCTTCTGCTGAATTCAAGCTTCTAAATAAATTTATTGAGGAAATCGCAAATGGAAGGAATATTCCACTTCCGATGTCGCAATTAACTTCATCCTTTAGGGCTTACCTCGAAAGTCACGTAATTGATTTGCCATTTGACCCGTTCTAGGAACTAACCCCGTGTCGCAGATTCGCTAATGCGTTTAACGTCTACTCGTTGGGGTGTTAGGCAAGTGTTAGGCAATTAGTAAAAACTTAAAAAAAGTCACTCGCAAGAACCGCATGAGTGCGGATCAGAGAGTGGACGATACTGGGATCGAACCAGTGACCCTCCAAATGTTAATATGAATCTCGACCGATATCGGATGGGAATCCTGCACATGCAAATGTCTAAATTCGCGCTTCTAGATCTTCAGGACCAAAAAGATCACGTCCTAGATTTGGCTCGTGCGGTTCTTCTTGAATACCCTTTTGAAGTTCAATCAATCGA
>CAIRSV010000232.1 GCA_903881265.1 uncultured Bacteroidota bacterium | reverse complement strand
TTTCTGTAAAATTTCTGTACCCGCGCGATTGCAAAATCGATGCGGCTATCATGCTGCGATAACCGCCTGCGCAATGCATATAAAAATGTTCCTCAGGATGAAGCTCCTTGATCCAATCATTGATGTTTGACAATGGCCTACAAGTCGCGCCATCAAGATGCTCGGCGGCATATTCACTTTCTTTCCGTATGTCAATCACATTGCTTTTTCCCAGTCTAAATTCATTTGCAAACTGATCAGCGGTGATTCGATGCACCACATCAATTTCCTTACCCGCCTCAATCCAGGCAGCATAGCCACCTTTCAGATGGCCAAGGATACGATCAAACCCTACACGACTTAAACGCGTAATCGTTTCGTCGGTTTTACCATCTTCGGTGATTAATACAATCGGTTGCTTCACATCCACAATCATAGCGCCTACCCAAGGTGCAAAATCGCCCACTAAGCCAATATTGATCGATTGCGGAATAAACCCTTTACAAAAAATGGCCTGATCGCGAGTATCCAATACCAAGGCTTCCATATCGTTGACAGTAGCTTCGAACTCAGCTACAGACAAGGCTTTCATACCTTGACTCATCACCTCATCAAAACGTTGATAGCCATTGATATTCATCAATACATTCTGCGGGAAATAACCTGGCGGCGGCGTTAACCCTGAAAGAACAGCCTTGATAAATTCTTCTTTCGTCAATGCAGGATCTAATGCATAGTTTACTTGTTTCTGATGGCCTAAGGTATCGGTTGTTTCTTTACTCATATTTTTACCACAGGCACTACCCGCTCCATGATTAGGATAAAGAATCAACGAATCGCTCAACGGCATAATCTTGTTTCGAAGCGATTCAAATAAATGAGCCGCTAGTTTTTGTTCTGTCAATTCGGCTATCACATGTTGCGCTAAATCAGGGCGTCCAACATCACCGATGAATAAGGTATCACCGGTTAACAATCCGCGTTCGTTGCCATGTTCATCCGTCAATAAATAACAAGCACTTTCCATTGTATGACCGGGTGTATGTATCAATTTAATTTGAGATTGACCTAGATGAAAAATTTCATTATCGGCGCCAACATGCATATCAAATCCGGTTTGCATTGTAGTTGGTCCATACACAATCGTAGCGCCTGTTTTCAAGGCAAGATCAATATGTCCTGATACGAAGTCGGCATGAAAATGTGTTTCAAAAATATACTTCAAGGTGACAGCATCCCGCTCAAGTCTATCGAGATACGGTTGCACTTCGCGCAGCGGATCGACAATCGCTGCTTCGCCATTCGACGTTATATAATACGCACCGTGCGCCAAACATCCGGTATACATCTGTTCTATTTGCATCGCATTCTTTTTTGTTTGACAAAGGTAGAAAGGCCATACAAGTTAAAAGGTGACAAAAGTCACATAGTGCTAATCTGACTAAAAAAATAATTCCTTGATGACAATATAGATCCCCATCACCAAGACAAACCATCCGAAGGCAGGTTTAAGCTTGGCACCATCTATCTTCTTTGACAAGGCCGTGCCGATAAACATACCTACAATGGCAATCGCAGACACACTGAGTACCAATGGATAGTTGATGTCAAGTCCGTTCAAAACATCGCCGCTGAAACCGATAAGCGAATTGATAAAAATAATCAGTAACGAGGTGCCCACCGCTTGTTTCATAGGCAAACCGGCAAAAAAAATCAAGGCCGGGATAATTAAAAAACCACCACCCGCTCCTAAGAAACCAGTGACCAATCCTACCAACAAACCAATGAGCACAAGTTGAGGAATATCAGGTGTTGTAGCCGCCTCAACGGGCTTCGTTTTTCGTATCATCGACATCGATGCAGCCATCATCAAGAGAGCAAACACAACCATAATGAGTCTATCTTTTGTTACATCAACACCGAAGATACTACCGAGTTGTTCTGGGATTCGAGGCACTAAAAATTTCCGCACAAGCAGCAACGAAGCCACCGAAGGAATTGCAAAAAACATGGCCGATTTGATTTGCAGATTGCCCAAACGATAATGACGATACGCGCCCACCATAGCCGTCATACCAACGATACATAATGAATAACTTGTCGCATGTTTTGGTGCAATCTGAAACAGATACACCAATATCGGCACTGTGAGAATGGAGCCGCCGCCACCGATAAGACCTAATGTAATGCCTATCAGAATAGAAGCGATATAACCAATGATTTCCATGTCGTACTAATTGACTGCAAAGATGTAACATAATAATGGAGTGACGTGTATTAAATATGGCGCAACCCAATCGGATGATTTAACGACTATTCATGAATATATTTGCAGCCATTTCGTTTCAATCAATGACACAAGTATCCGAGGCTAACTCTAACGACATTTTACCTACACATCCTATGGATGATTTTGCGTATCAGTTGCCCTTTATGATGGATCATATCATACACGGCGAATTGCGCAGGGGTAAATATGTGGGTATTCATTTGTTTCAAGATGAGCTACATCGGGTGGAAGAAATAACAAGACCGCCAAACAAACAAGGCGTGTGGGAAGCACGAATCAATATTCGTCATCACAAAACAAAAGCTTGGGGCAAGAAAGAAAAAGCCTCCACATTTTTTCCGATTACGTGGCATCACAATGTGCTGATGACAAAACTAGAAGAAGCCTTCTTGAGTAGAAAAAAAATATATTCGTACAAATTTGTTGGTAAAACAACTTGCGGTGTGCAGATTTCATTTGTGTTCAGAGACAACAAAGTGGTCAGCTGTTTTCCCTTGTATGTATAAGAAAAAAAAGTAGGTGCGTTCCCTCCCAAAACCTCGGGCCGGGCTATCCGCTGCAATCCACGCAACGCCATTGCGCACGCACGCGAAGCACGCGTTTCGCAAGGGAACCAAGCGTTTCGCAAGGGAACCAAGCGTTTCGCAAGGGAACCACGCGTCTCGCAAGGGAACCACGCGTTTCGCAAGGGAACCACGCGTCTCGCGTGGGAACCAAGCGTTTCGCATGGGATTTTCGCTACTATCCCTAACGCGGCATCGTGCTACTAAGAAGAATGCCACTAGCCCCGATAGTAGCGAATACCCCGCAGCAAGGAGGCACGACGTAGCGAGGAGTAGCAGCGTATAGCGGGATCAAGCTCCAACATGTTCTGACACTATTTTTTTAGTCATCCAAATCGCCAGTCATAAAACTATTGCTGCCTTCGTGGTAGTGAAAGGCTTCGGAACTTTTGTTCATCTCCCAGAAAAATTGACCACGCGGCTTGTTATAATTACCGATTTCGTTCATCGTCTCGGCATCAAACAAGCGACCATTTACCATCGTGTATCTGATCGACTCGGTGTTGCGGATATTGTCCAACGGATTTTGATCCATCACCAAAAGGTCGGCGAGCTTACCTACTTCAAGCGAACCAATATACGCATCCAATCCCAAGCTGATTGCCGGGTTGATGGTCGCCGTGCGCAAGGCTTCGAAGTTACTCATACCACCTTGTTGCATCATCCATATTTCCCAATGTGCACCGATGCCTTGTATTTGTCCGTGTGCACCCATATTCACCAACACGCCGGCATCATTGAGTTTTTTCAAACTTTTAGACACCTGTATATGACCGTTTTCATATTCCTCTTCAGGCAACATCGTACGGAAGCGACTCCGTGTATCGATGATAGCACGCGGCGTAAAACGGAGTAAACGCTCCTTTTCCCACACATTGGTATGCTGATACCAATAATACTCGCCATTAGGTGCGCCATAGCAAACAATCAGGGTGGGTGTCATCGCTGTCTTTGCTTGTTTACATAAATGAATGACATCGCTATACAAGGTGGCTACTGGCATATTATGCTCGATGGTCGTATGTCCGTCGAAAATCATACCTAGGTTATGATAAAAAAAGGAACCGCCTTCGGGCACCACTTCGATCTGTTGTTCGCGTGCGGCTTGTATGATCATTTGATTTTGTTCGCGTCGAGGTTGATTATAACTCTTCACACTAAATGCACCATACGCGCTTGTGCGTCGCAAGGCACTTCGTGCATCGTCTATTGAATTAATAACGGCTTTAAAATCGCCATCCGCGCCATATAAAATAGTGCCTGTCGAGAAAATCCTCGGCCCTGCGATCTTACCCGCGCGTTGTAATTCGCTTTGCGCAAATACCATTTCACTGTTCGCCGACGGATCGTGCATAGTGGTAACGCCATACGCTAGATTGGCATAATAAGGCCAATGCTTTTGTGGTGTAATACCAAACCTAAAATGATTGCCATGCGCGTGTGCATCGATGAAACCTGGCGTAATTGTTTTGCCTGTGCAATCGATTTCGTTGGCACCGGCAGGTGTTTTTATGTCGGATGCACGACCGATGGATTTTATTTTATTGCCTTCGATAACGATCGTGCCATCTTCTATAATCTCACTGCCATTCATCGTTACAAGACGCGCGTGTTTGAATACATTGATGCCTTGAGGCTTATCGGCTTCCACATTCAACTTGATTGTGATGCCGGTTTCAGGTTCTTTAAATAACGAATCGGGCTTATCGGCAACGAAACTAAAACGGTCTTCCAACGGAATAGAAAAATACTGATCGCCTAGGGTATAATACAATGTTTTGCTATCGCCACTCCAATGCAAATTGATACCAGCATCTTTTGATACTTTCTTCACTGGCACTGAACTCGCTTCGGCCGTCATATCGATTGTTTTTCCAATGGAAGGAAACGCTGCGATATACACCTGATGCAGATCTACAAAAGCAACCCACTTGCCATCGGGCGATACGACAAACTGACTGCCATAGGTACTTTTAAAAATAGCCTTGTCATCATGGCCATCTAAAGTGCAAGCGCTCAACGAATTTTCGGCCTGATAAAAAATACCATTCCCCTTCTGATTGAAACGAGGTGAGGCCCCATGATCAATTACTTTTTTCACCTTATCACCTGTTGCAGACATCGTATAAATTCCAGGATAGACTGCATAGTTAGTCCCCAGAATTTCATTGCCCCCTTCTTTTTGAAACACGATGGATAAGTCATCGGCAGCATACGAAGGCGAGCGATAAATTCCTTTTTCTTTTGTCAACTTGATTGGTTGCGAACCCGCGGCCATATCAAGTTTGAAGATAGCCCCTGTAGCCGTATCATTCCATGTGATATACACGATACTGTTGCCATCGGCAGCAAAGGAAGGTTCAAATTCAAAATCGGTACCGTTGGTCAATCGAACAGGTTTGCCATTCGGCAATGCCTTCTTCCACAAATAACCAACGGCATTGAAAATAAGATAGCTGCCATCGGGCGAGGTGACTGCTTCGCGAATCACCTTAGGTGAAAATACATCTTGATCAATATCTTGTTTGAAGCGCAAGACATCCGCCACTTTATTTTTTACGATACACGAAAAAGGAATGGTAGACGCACTGTTATTTTTTGTGATATCGACCTTGATGAGTTTTCCCTCACTCCATATAACGATCGACTGATCGCCGGGCATCCACGCAAAACCTGTGTATACACCAAAGGTCGTCCATGCTTCTGCTTGATCTTTACTGAGGTGATCGTATATCGGCCATTCTTCGCCGGTCTCGAGATTACGCAGATATAATATAGTCTTGGTTCTAACCCTTTTGATGAATGCTAATGTATTACCATCGTGCGATAGCTGTGGTCGAAAGGCACCACCCGGACCGCCAGTTACTTGTTCGGAAATTCCTTTCTCGCGATCAAAACGTTTAATAACAAAAATCTGATTATTTGGGTCTTTGTTGTATTGAAAAAATCCGCCCGGATACATGTCTTCGCTGTAATACACATAACGGCCTTCGGGACTACATGAAGGTTCGTTCAGATCTTGTTGATCATTTTTACGTGGCGTCAGTTGCAAGCCATCTCCACCAGCTATATGGTAGATCCAAAGTTCACCCGCACCGAGTGAACGATGCGAAGTAAAATGTTTACGTGCGATTAGATATTCGCCATCGGGTGTCCAGACAGCGTTATTCAACAAGCGAAAATTCTCTTTCGTGATTTGTGTAGCGTGACTGCCATCTTTATCCATCATCCAAATATTATCACCGCCACCGGCATCAGAAGTAAACAAAATGCGTTTGCCATCGGGACTAAACCGAGGTTGCACTTCCATTGCCAATCCACCTCGAATACACGTGGCCTTTCCGCCCTCAATAGGCATCGCATAAATATCACCCAACAGATCGAAGACAATTGTTTTACCATCGGGTGCCACATCGAGGTTCATCCAAGTACCTTCATCAACCGTAAAACTGAATTCTTTGTAAGGTCCTTTTGGATTATTGACATCCCATTTCTTTTTTTCTTGGGCTTGTCCTTGTAAGGATAAAAAAACGGAGAGCAAGAGAACATACTTCATACGTATAAAAATTTAGCGATGAAGATAACAAAGGAAAACGAATACCGCTGAAGGGTTTTTCTATTTGCCTTTTGATTACTGCTTTTTTTTGTTGTGATGCGCACTTTAATTCGTAGATCGAATTGGTATCAACAAATAAAAAAAATCAGCGCAAGAAAGATATTTCTATTTATTTCCTGCGCTGATTGGGTGGAACCGAGGGGAGTCGAACCCCTGTCCAAACATATTCCGTAAAAGCTTTCTACATGCTTATTTCTGCATTGATTTTTGTGAATGAGCCGGAGCAAAACAAACCAATTCATTCCTTAGCTGGATGATCTTAGGCAACAGGCACAGCCTTCTGTTGCAGCAACTTATATTCTCTGGTGAAGGCGGTACAACGTAGGTTATAAATCTACCCGAAATGCACGGCCTGTAAATGGGTACTTAAATTAAGCAGCCATTGCGAAAGTTGTTTCGCCGTTTGAAGTTTGAATATTTAGATTAACGTGCTAATTATCCAACGCACGACATGCTTACACTCTCAAAGATCTATGCTGTCAAAACCGGTCGGCCCCAAAATGATTGACAAGAAACAGCCTGATACACATTGAATTGTCAGCAGGCTGCGTTTCGAACAACGCGACAAAGGTATTCTATTTTCAATGACTCTGGTTTCTCATCAGACTCTTTACTCACATTATTTTACAGCATCCACGCTGTACCCTTGCTTTCGCAAGAGATTCAACACGCCCTGCTCACCAGGTAAATGTGCAGCACCAACGGCAATAAAACTTGGCTCTTTCTGCATAGCAGTTGGTAATAATGTGCTCCAATGTTGATTTCTTGTGGTGAGCAAGGCCGCTTCATGTTGCTTCAATTCGTCTGATTGAACCATCAGTTCATAAAGCCCTTCGATATCTTCTTGTTTATATAAAGTAATCATCGCAGCCTCTTGCGCATGATCTGACGAATCTGATGATACAGCATCCAACAGTAAACGCTCAATCTCATCATTCTTCATCAAATCAAAAATCTCAAGTTGCGAATCGGCAGTTTCTAATCCGCTGATAGATATATTCCTCGGCGCCACGGCTTCCATCAGTTTCATCTCATACGAAACAGTGACAGGGCATGTATATTCTTGCATCGTCAATGCCGAGATCAGCACAAACGGTTTGAAATGACTAAAGCGTTCGATATCGATATTCGCAACAGATTTAAGTTTGCTTGCAAAAAGCTGATAGGTTTCGTCGCCAGAAAAATAATCACGCAACTTCGTTCCTGCTGGCAAAAGCATACGCTGCTGCATGTTCGCATTCATCGCTGGGTCGCTTAGATTCACTTCCAAAATCAACTGATTGGATTCATTCAACGCCTTGTTCATTTTTTCTGTAAAAAAATAATCTTCCTGACAGATGGCATGGATGGTGCCAAAAATATAGGAAGGCTTCGCTAAGTTCTTCCCTGAAACGCGCCATAGTAAGCTCTTGCTATGTTTAGCCAAACTGCCTTGAGGCATTGTCTGCTCTTGCGCAACGGCATGAAAGCCCAGCAATTGAGCGACGAAACTCAATATCAATATAATTCGTTTTTGCATACGTCTATTTAATGTGAATGAAACAACAGCGTAGCTAACGCAAAACCCACGCCAAGCAACACTGCGATGACTTTTTGTCGGCTTAACTCATGATGTTTGGTACCGCTTTCGTACAACACTGTTGTTGAAATGTGCAGGAAAGAGCCAATGACCAATGGTATGATATACACTAAGAGATTAGAAATGAAATGAAATTTTTCGCCGTAATACATAGCCATCATGGCAGACAATGGAGACACTAAGGCAAAAACAATCAATATCAACCATTTATTTCGCGTGGTGCCCGATAACAGCAAAAGTGAACATAAGGTAATGGCTTCAGGTAGTTTGTGCGCAGCCACACCTAAAAAAATTGCCGGCAAGGTAGCCTGACTCTGATAATTAAAACCGAGAGGAATTCCTTCCATAAAGGCATGAATAGACAAACCAACAACGATTGGCAAGATAGCATGTACGTGCTCGCCCGTCTCGTGCACGTGTCCATGTTCGATGCCATGTGATAAACGTTGTAGTATCAACTGAATAAAAAAACCTACCAAGATATACAAGCCTGCCTTTTCGCCTAATTCGTGCATCGCCTCAGGCAACAAATGAATCAGGGTAATACTAAGCAGAAAGGCGCCTGAAAAAGCGAGCATCAGCGTCATCCAAGAGGCTTTGAATTCCTTAAGAAACAATGGAATGGCACCGCCGATTGCAGTCAATAAAAACAATAATAAGAAATATAACCAAATCATTTGTGTCGCAAAAGTAGGGAATGTTTGATAGAAAAAAGACGGCACGCACTATCAACCGCGCTACCATCCTCTTTTTATCTTATTTGCGTTACATTTGCAACCATTTTTATTTGGAATTATGTATCAAGAACTAGTAAACAAAGAGGCGAAATTAGCTGTCATCGGCTTAGGTTATGTTGGATTGCCACTGGCATTGGAATTTGCTAAAAAGATTCATGTCATAGGATTTGACATTAATGAAAAAAGGGTTGAGATGATGCGTAACAGTATCGACCCAAGCAATGAAGTACAAAAAGAAGCGTTTGATCACTGCTCCATCGAATTTACAAGTGATCTTGAAAAATTACGAGAGGCCTCTTTCTATGTGGTGGCCGTGCCTACGCCAGTTGATTCGCATAATGTACCCGACCTAAGCCCCGTCATACGAGCGAGCGAAACAGTATCCAAGGTCATTCAACAAGGTGATTATGTGGTGTATGAATCAACCGTGTATCCGGGATGTACCGAAGAAGATTGTCTCCCTATTATCGATAAGCACTCAGGGTTGAAAGGGGGTATTGACTATAAATATGGTTATTCACCAGAGCGCATAAACCCAGGCGACAAGGTGCATACCCTCACCAATACAGTAAAGATTGTATCGGGTAATGATGCCGAATCGCTGAAAGAAATTGCCAAGGTCTATGAACTGATTATTACCGCCGGCGTGCATCGCGCACCTTCGGTTAAAGTAGCTGAAGCGGGCAAGATCATCGAAAACACGCAACGCGATTTGAATATCGCACTTATGAACGAGTTATCGATCATCTTCGACAAAATGGGAATCAATACCTATGATGTGATTGAAGCGGCTGCAACAAAATGGAATTTCCATAACTATTCACCGGGACTCGTTGGAGGACACTGCATTGGTGTCGATCCATATTATCTTATTTATAAAGCCAATCAACTTGGATTCAAATCACGTGTCATTCTCTCAGGTCGAAGTATCAATGACGATATGCCAAATTGGGTAGCTACGCGAACTGCCCAGCATATCATCAAATCGGGTAAGGAAATTTCAACATCAAAAATATTGGTACTCGGTGCTACCTTCAAAGAGAATGTATCGGATATCCGTAATTCCAAGGTAGTGGATCTTGTGAAGGAATTGAAGGGCTTCAATGCCGAAGTTGAAATTGTTGATCCGAATGCAAACCCAGAAGAATTTGCGCATGAATACGGCTTGACACTTACACCAACTATCGGACAGGGATATGATGCAGTGATACTTGCTGTCAATCATCGTGAGTATGAAACACTTGACGAAAACTATTTCAAATCGATCTGCACCGACCATGGTGTTATCATCGACATCAAAGGTGTTCTCAGAGGCAAGATTAAGCACTTGAGATATTGGTGTATTTAAGCCCTAGATCTAAGCTATTTTTTTGCAGATTAATTTCTTCAGAGGATCCAATATACAAATCCGCTTCTGCCTTACGTCTGCGTGTTAACCCCTTCTCAAATGAACTACCCTTATTTACCCAACGCATAAACTCATCACGAATACTCACATCATTTGGATTAGCATTGACCTTCTTGAGGAGTGTTGACTTATCAAGATTGCCCAATCCAACATTATAACTAAAGGAAACTAACGCATCAAACATCCCTTGCGTAACATCGCTTCGCAAACGCCTTTCCACGCCACTCTCAAATCTTCCAAGTATCATTGAGAATAACTCATCCGCACGTTGCTGAGCAATCACATCACCCTTTTTCACACTAACTCCATTCTCATAGTGCGTATTACCCCAACCGACAGTCCATACACCCTTACTATCTTGATACGCTTGT
>CAIRSV010000231.1 GCA_903881265.1 uncultured Bacteroidota bacterium | reverse complement strand
GAGGCGTTTGGTGCAGTGATTAAACGACAGGTAATGCCAACGTTGCATCAAATAAGATTAGTCTAAACCTACTTTGCTGTCGATATTATAATGATTCCTATCGTGAGAGCTTCGTGCGATGAGTTCGCCAATAAAGCCGGCAAGAAACAATTGCGTACCGACAATCACACATACGATGGCCATGTAAAACAAGGGTCTGTCGGTCATTTTGTATTGATGAAAAGCAATTTTGGCGATTGTTAGGTAAACGCCGAGAATAGCGCCTAGGAAGAAAACGATGAGGCCCCATAAACCGAAAATGTGCATAGGTTTTTTACCGTATTTCCCTACAAACATAATAGAAGCGAGGTCTAAAAATCCGTTCACAAATCGCTCCCATCCAAATTTGCTGACGCCATATTTTCGCGCTTGATGGGCTACCGGTTTTTCAGTCACCTTTTTAAAGCCAGCCCATTTTGCCAAGACAGGAATGTAACGGTGCATTTCGCCATATACTTCGATCGACTTGATGACTTTCTTTGTGTAAATTTTTAAGCCGCAATTCATATCGTGGAGTTTGACACCACTCATTTTTCCTGTAACGGTATTATATAATTTGGACGGAATGTTTTTTGTCAATGCATTATCAAAACGCTTTTTTTTCCATCCGCTGACGATATCAAATTTTCCGTTTTTGATCATCGTATAGAGTTCCGGAATTTCATCAGGCGAATCCTGAAGATCAGCATCCATCGTGATGACATAGTCGCCTTGTGCTGCTTTAAAGCCTTCATTCAATGCGGCAGATTTGCCATAATTACGTTGAAACCTGATGCCTTTAATCAAGGTATTTTTGTTACTCAGCTCTAGCACTTTCTCCCAACTATCATCGGTACTTCCGTCATCAATCATGATCACTTCATAGGAGAAATTATTGGCCTGCATGACACGTTCAATCCAAGCAACTAATTCAGGAAGTGATTCTTCTTCGTTCAAAAAAGGGATGATAACTGATAAATCCAATGTTTATTTTTTTGTAAATGTATTAAAAATAAATGACGAAAATAAGGACGAAAGCAGACCGCTGATGCTATATGCAAAAATGGTTTTCATAATCAAAAAGGTGAGGTTGCTGACGGGTTCTTCTTTTGGTGAAAAAACGAAAAACAAGATGCCGTTACCAATGATTACGATGACAAGAATAGTGGCAAGTGTTTTCAGGCAATGTGTGAGCGAATCGATCAATGAAATTGCAGCATAATATCGATAAAGTAAAAAACAGGAGGTAAAAATTCCTATGAAGAGAATTAGAAACTGAAAAAGGTTATACGATGAATTTGCTGGTAGATGCAAGGTGCTCATGAAGATGATAAAAGACAAGATCAGCAGTGACGTGATGATGCCTGTTCGGGTAGTTATTTTTTTATTCATTCGTATACAACTGATTATTGTTCACGACAGCGATTACTTTGCCAGTCAACTCTTGATTGAAATAAGGTGAATTGGCAGATTTGCTTCGATTGCTGCGATCATTCAAGGTCCATTTTTCCTCGGTATTAAAAACTGTCAGGCAAGCCTTAGCGCCTTCTTTTAACTCAGGGATGCTGAGGCCAACGATAGTTCTAGGTTTGTCTGTCAATAATGAAATCCATTTTTCAAGATTGATTTTATTACTCACTTGCAACAGCATCGGTAATGCAGTTTGCAAGCCTATCATGCCGGGTTTGGCATACTCGAATTCGACATTCTTTGCATCCCAATCTTGTGGGAAGTGATGTGTTGCAATCGCGTCGATCGTGCCATCTTCTATTCCTTTGATGAGTGCAAGTCGGTCAGATTCGGTGCGCAACGGAGGGTATACTTTAAAGATGGAGTCGTAGGTGTCCAGTGCTTTATCGGTAAACAACAGATGATAGGGTGTCACCGAGCAAGTAATAGTAAGTCCTTGTTTTTTAGCTTGTCGAATGAGCTCAACTGATTTTTTTGTACTGATGCCTGTAACATGAAGGCACGAGTCTGTATGATGAAGCAATTCGATATCGCGTTGAAGTTGGATACTTTCGGCTATACCCGGCTTGCCTTGCATACCAAGTTTCGTTGATGTTTCTCCTTCATTCATCAACCCATTAGTGGCTATCGATGTATCTTCAGGTACTTGAATAATTACTCCATTGAATGCGTTGACATATTGCAAGGCTTTCAGCATCAGGCCGGCTTGTTGAACAGGTTGGATACCATCGCTAAAGGCAACGGCACCTGCATGTTTCATATCATACATTTCAGCAAGGTCTTTACCTTCGAGTTGATTCGAAACAGCGCCAATTGGATGGAGATTTACGAGGCTGCTTTTACTTTTGCTATACTCAACAGATGATTTATTTGTAGTCGAAGGTAGCGTATTTGGTATCAGGCATACATCGGTATATCCACCAGCGGCGGCGGCATTTGAGCCGCTTGTTAGGTCTTCTTTATGCTCGTGTCCAGGGTCGCAAAAATCTGAAAACAGATCGATCCATCCGATGCTGACTGCTGTGTTTTTTTTGTCGATGACAATACCTCCTTTCACATTCACTGAATCTGCGATTTTTTCAATGATTCCATTCTTAATAAGGATATCTTTTTTCTTCAAATGATATTTACTTGAAGGGCAAAGAATGGTTGCTTTTTTTATGAGGAGTTGCATCATGTTTAGTTTCGTCATACCGGGTTTTATCGCATTAATCGTATCAACACAATTTCGATCAGCAGAAATAGCAACGCTAAAATAATACAAACTTTCCAAAGTGGTATCCCGTGTTGTAATTCGTTGATCGTACCTGATACATTCAGGTCGTTCGCCAGCCAGTCTGCATTTTTAAGATGTGTTGTTTTCTTTAAATCATTGACATTCCAATAGTGTAATTCAGATTCGGTACGATCATAGTTCACACCGATAAAATTCGAATCTGTGCTACCCGGTAAGTACACGCCATAAAGTCCGGCTCGTTGAATAGCATTATTCAGATTGATTTGCATATGGTTTCCAATGGCACGTTGTTCAGGTACTGCGTCAAACGCACCTTCGCCGATATGGTAGATGGTCTTATCGCCGATTTTAGAATTGTCGATAAGCACACTCGCATTTTTTCCGATGGTTAATGCATTGATGCTGTTGCTCGAATTCATATAAGCCATCTTGTATATCAAGGGCAGAAACCAATATGATTTTGGGAATGTACTTGCATTGATTTCGGCGCTTGAGGCACATATATACATAGTGCCATTCCCGGTTTTGTAGGCGCTTAAGAATGCATCGCTATTCGAGAAAGTAAATAATTTTTGTTCACTGCTCAACGCGCCGTTCGATACGATATAATGTTTAAAAACCACGGGTAAGTCAATGTTTTCAGGCGTTTTCGTGAAGATATCGCGGAATACTTCGTGCGTTTTATTGAAGTCAGATACAAACGATTTTGATGTGTCTAAACGAAGGTAGCTGCATCCTGCTGTCTTTTCTAAAAACGAATTGAGTGTGCTTGCATCTCCTGATTGAGGTGCAAACACCAATATACTTCCACCATTGTTGACATAGTTTTCTAATGCAGTGGATACTGCGCTCGACATGGTATTCGTTCCATTGAGGATGATCAGTGAGTAGTTCTTAAACAACTCGGTATGTACAGAATTAACATTCGTATTATCTAATCTGAACTGTGTGGCAGGTTTGAAAACAGAACTTAAAAACGCATTTGAAGTTGATTGGTTCAATACCAATACAGCATAGTTTGACGTGACCTTACCTGCTATATAAAACGTATCATCGAAACTAACCGGATAATCGTTTATAAACACTTCAATTTTTTGATTCCCTGCAATGGATGTAGTGAACGGAATAGTTTCTGTTTTACGTTCATTTGCTTTAAGGGTTGCATTGGTCACGCTTTTCATTTGCTTATTGACCATCACCGAAATAGAGGTGTTTACGTCCTCTGAGCCATTGTTTTTTAGGCGAACCACCATTGGATTTGCTTCATTAAGCAAAATAGATGGCGTTTCGAAATAAACGGTATCAATTGATACATTGCTGATGACTGCGGCATTAACTGGAATGAAATATTTTTTGATTGAATCATCAGATTGTAGGTCTGAAGGGAAACTATTTTTCTGAAAATCAGAAATATAAATCAATTGTTTTTTTAATCCAGGCTGTGTCAGTAAAAGTTGTTTTTGTTTTTCAAGAATCGTAGAAGCCGTTCTGCTTTTGGCAGAAACTTGAATGCTGCTTAGTTGTCGCAAGGCTTCATCCTTTGAAAGGAAGCGATTTTCATTGAATGCAAAAT
>CAIRSV010000230.1 GCA_903881265.1 uncultured Bacteroidota bacterium | reverse complement strand
TGAATACGGTACGCCTATGATTGAATATTTACATTCTTCGCAGATATTATTTCTAAATTCTAATCCTTTATAACGAGTATCATGCTTTTCTCGATAAATTTCGCCATCTATTATATAAACAGGGAAGGATTTTAATGAATGTTTACGCAGGACCTCTAGCAACGATGCAGCGTCTTTATATTTTTCAGAACTGGATAAAATTATTTTTAATCTGCTTTTGTATATAGAGTCGAAGTGAGATACGCTCTTTAGAATGTATGGAGTGCCTACACAATTATTGATAAAAATACCAACCCAATAAATTTCTGCATCGCCAGATTGTATAATCTCTTTAAGAATGCTTTTATTGATCAAATGCACCTGTGATGTATCGATTTTTTGTTTTTCTAATTGAGCATAGAATTTTTCCTGAGAGTAGCAAAGAACATTTGCCGCTAGTAGTAAGAAGATGAAGATTGTTTTCATTTTTAGAATTGTTTGTTTGAAAGGCTGTCTCAAAAGTTATTATAACCCACATATAATATAATCGAGCGAATTTTGACTATTTGTTGCAAAGTGCTTGGAATTTTTATTATACTTGATAGTTAAAAAATGAATCAATTGAGACAGCCTGATAATTGAATTTAGAACATTACTAGTATTGAATTTTTGTCAACTTTATATTTATAGTTTCCAGCTTTAATATATTGCGGACAGTTTTTTAGTTTACTTTTAATATCATTGCTGATCGTGATGTCTTTACCAATATATAAAGTGCCATTAGAGAAAGTTTCTTTCCAATATGGATCTGAAGCAACATCAGTAGGGACCAAAAGGCCAAATTGACCATCTTCAGTAAATCCTAACGTGCCAATTCCGTCTCCTCCGCTTTGATATGCTAATCCTATGCCGCCTTTAATAGTAAATTCGCATACGCCTTTTCCTATACATTCGACTGCTGTTTTAGTAGCATTCCATTCCTTGGTACCTTTTATGTATGTGACTTCTACTCCTAATAATTTGGACGCTGAGGAAGAGATGGAGTAGCTCAAAATACTCAAGGTCAATACACTCATTAAAATTATCTTTTTCATAAATTTTCTGGCTTAAGACGGTAAGCCTTACCGTAAGTTAATTGGTTTTTTTCCTACTCTGCTAACCTGTTTTCGGATTCCAAGGGCAAGGGTTTCAATGCAGGGGCGCCTCCTGTTTGTAACCTAATTGCATGACAAACATACCAATCGTATAAATCCATACAAGTGGTTTTTATCCAGCGAGCATTTTCTTTATTAAACAGGGAGATTTTGACATAAACGGGAATTGACATTGCGCCAAAATTGACTTTTTTTGAAAAGGAATACACGGAATAACAGTCTTTTTGATAGAAATTGGATGGCGAGTTAGGTGTCTAATTAGTGGCATATGTAGGAACTTATTTGTATCATCATTGAAACAATTTACATCCTCACAATCTTTTGCTTTGATTGTTTCGTGATGACTTAAAACCTACTTCGTTTTAAATTTTTATTTCTTTTTGATAATTACTGTAAAATCATCGATTTTATTGCAATCTTGGCGCTCTGTAGTCGAACATCAACGCTAGCTAACCTGGCTTAAAAATAGTACACGCTGCAAATAAATCTATGTCAAAAACAATTTTACATCTAGCAGATACCCGAGGCGATGCCAATCACGGATGGTTGCAAAGCAAACACAGCTTTAGCTTCGCCAATTATTATAACCCTGAGCGTATGCACTTTGGTATGCTTCGTGTCTTGAACGATGATATAGTGGAAGCCGGTATGGGCTTTGGTAATCATCCGCACGACAATATGGAAATTATCAGTATTCCCTTAGAAGGCGATTTAGAACATAAGGATAGTATGGGTAATATGACTGTGATACGTGAGGGCGATATACAAGTGATGAGTGCAGGTAGCGGTATACAACATAGCGAATACAATAAAAATAAAGATAGGGTTGTAAAGTTCTTGCAGATATGGGTCTTCCCTAATCAACAGAACGTAATGCCTCGTTATGATCAGATGACGCTGAATAAGGTTGATTGTAAAAATAAATTGCAACAAATTGTATCCCCCAATGTCGATGATGCAGGAGTATGGATTCATCAAAATGCATGGTTTCATCTCGCCGATTTTGATCAAGGCACTGCAGTTGATTATGCCTTCAAAGCCGATGGCAATGGCTTGTATGTGTTTGTTTTGAAAGGTGATTTGAAAGTGGATGATCAGCCATTACATACACGCGATGGACTTGGTGTATGGCATACGAACTCTGTGCGTATTACTGCCCACAGCAATGCAGAATTTTTATTGATGGAAGTGCCAATGGGCGTCTAACACTTCATTCGGAATAAAAGTTGTTGTTTCGTTTCGACAAAGTAAAATAAGACAAGGATTTTTATAATCTTTGTTATAATGATTTATCGCCAACACAGAGGTTTATCTGTTATGTAAGCATCTATAAATTTAATATACTATGATTAAACATTTTGTTCTGTTTCCCTTTCTGTTAGGATTATTTATCACAACACAAGGCCAATCGCTCGATAGCAATTATTTCAATGCCATGCAATGGCGTATGATAGGTCCACATCGAGGAGGAAGAACTGTGGGAGCTGTTGGTGTGCCGCAACAGCCAGCTACATTTTATATTGGTGTCAATAACGGTGGCGTCTGGAAAACAACTGATTATGGTCGCACTTGGATTCCGCTCTTCGACAAACAATCGAGTGGCTCTATTGGTGATATAGCCGTAGCGCCTTCGAATCCAGATATTATTTATGTGGGAAGCGGAGAAGGTATACAGCGCCCCGATTTGTCGGTGGGTGATGGTATCTATAAATCAATCGACGGAGGTAAGACGTGGGTCCACAAAGGCTTGCGTGATGCACAGCAAATTGGAGGCGTGGCCATCGATCCACGAAATGAAAATAAACTGTTTGTCGCTGCTCTAGGGCATCCATATGGTGGCAATGAACAACGTGGTGTCTACAGAAGTTTGGATGGTGGCGATAGTTGGGAGCGCGTATTGTATAAAGATGAGAACACAGGCGCTATTCAAGTCGCCATCGATCCTACTAATCCCCAGATTGTGTTTGCCGATCTTTATGCAGGTCGTCTGGCGCCTTGGGAAAATGGTAGTTGGAATGGCAAGGAAAGTGGACTCTTTAAAAGTACCGATGGCGGCAGTACATGGCGAAAACTTAGTAAAGGTTTGCCTACAGCTGAACAAGGTTTAGGTCGTATCGGTTTTTGTATCGCACCATCCGATTCGCGACGTATGTATGCTTGTGTGGATGCAGGAAGCGAAGGTGGTATTTACCGTAGTGATGATGCCGGTGAAAGTTGGACATGCATTCAGAAAGATGAACGTTATTGGGGACGTGGAAGTGATTTCGCCGAATTGAAAGTAGATCCAAAAAATGCCGATATTGTGTATGATGCAAATGTGGTTACTTGGAAATCGGTCGATGGCGGTATGTCGTGGAATGCTTTTCGCGGTGCACCCGGTGGCGATGATTATCATAGGTTATGGATCAATCCCGACACTACAGATATCATATTAATTGCAAGCGATCAGGGTGCTATCATTACAGTCAACGGCGGTGAAACGTTTTCATCGTGGTACAACCAACCTACCGCTCAATTTTATCATGTAAGTACCGATAATGATTTTCCTTATAATGTGTATGGCGGTCAGCAAGAGAGTGGCAGCGTAGGTATCGCCTCGCGAGGGAATGATGGTGGTATCACGTTTAGAGAATGGCATCCTGTAGGCGCCGAAGAATATGGCTATGTGGCTGCCGATCCGCTTGATCCGAATATTATCTATGGCGGAAAAATTTCGCGCTATGATAAGCGAAGTGGACAAAGGCAAGATATCTCACCAGAGGCTGTGCGCAGCGGTAAGTATCGATTTATTCGTACCGCGCCAGTGTTGTTTAGTCCTGTTGATCAGAAAACATTGTATTTCGCCGGTAATGTGCTCTTTAAAACCTTGAATGGTGGTCATAGTTGGGAAGTGATTAGTCCAGACCTCACCCGCGAGCAGTATGATTTTCCTTCTAGTATCGGTGTGTATGCCAATGATGATTTGAAGAAGATGGCTCGTCGAGGTGTGATTTATACCGTGGCACCATCAACTAAAAATACCACTACCATTTGGTGTGGAACCGATGATGGTCTTATTCATCTCACTCGAGATGGAGGTAAACATTGGAAAAATTGTACACCATCAGCGGTGACATCTTGGAGTAAAGTATCGTTGATGGATGCCGGTCATTTTGATGACAATACAGTCTATGCAGCTGTCAATAGAATACGTTGCGATGATATGCGCCCGCATATTTATAAGACGCATGATGGTGGCGCAACTTGGAAAGAAATCGTACATGGATTACCTAACGATCCTATCAATGTGGTGCGCGAAGATCCAAAACGAAAAGGTCTATTGTATGCAGGCAGCGAACGTGCCGTCTATGTATCCTTTGATGATGGTGAAAATTGGCAAAGCCTTCGATTAAATATGCCTGCAACTTCCATTCGTGATCTGGTTGTCAAAGACGATGATTTGGTGGTAGGAACACATGGTCGAAGCTTTTGGATTTTAGATGATATCACCGCGTTGCGACAAGTGAATGCTTCGATGATGAATGCTGCATCAGCTATTTTGTATAAACCGCAGACAGCAGTGAGAGTGCGATGGAATATGAATACCGACACGCCTTTGCCACAAGAAGAACCTGCTGGACAGAACCCACCGGATGGTGCAATCATTGATTATTATCTTGATGATAATGCGAAAAAAGTAACACTTGAAATTAGGGATATGCAGCATACATTAATCAGGACGTATAGCAATACAGATAGCTTGTATAAAATTCCGAAAGGCAATGTGCCACCGTATTGGATTCGGCCGCAACAAATGTTGCCGTCGGCCAAAGGTTCGCATCGTGTTACGTGGGATATGCATTATCAGCCGATGAATGAAACGGCTACGTATCCGATTGCCGCTACTTATATGAATACTGCTCCTAATGCAACGTCACCTTGGGTAATGCCGGGTATCTATATGGTTGTGCTGAATGTAGATGGAAAAAAGATAACACAATATCTTGAAGTTCGCATGGATCCGCGTGTTAAAACGTCAACACAAGGCTTGCAACAGCAACATGCTCTTTCGATGCAATGTTACAAAGGGAAGATTCGTTGTAACATGTTATTACAAGAGATTCGAGATGTTAGATCAGGATTGAATATAAAAATGAAAACAGCCACCGCAGATCAATTGAAATATCTTCGCTTGCAGGATGAAGCCGCTGCTAAACTCGAAATGAATGCGGGTGGAAAAGAGATAGGACTTACTCGGCTGAGTAGCACATTTGCATCATTGATGAATGTATTGCAACAGAGCGACAATGCGCCTTCCTCTCAAGTGATGGCAGCTATCGTTGAAACGAATAAGCAATTGGAACGATTGACTGCACAATGGGGCTCATTGAAAAATACACATCACTAGAAGTTAAATAATACAAGCGAAGAAACATCTTCGCTTGTATTGTGCCCGGGACTGGATTCGAACCAGCACATCCTTGCGAACGCTGCGACCTGAACACAGTGCGTCTACCAATTTCGCCACCCGGGCATTCCGCTGAGGGACGGCAAATATAAGGTTTAATTTAAAACAAGCCTATGGAGGATGATGCGCATTTGTTGATGTGAACATTTGATTTGCATTGTTCCGATCGACATGGATCCTTCGTAAAATATTCACTTTAATTAGTAGGTTTGTTCTTTTAAAGATGTCGCCCATAAACGGATGATTATCGTAAACCCTATTTCAATGAGATATCTTGTTTTTCTTTTTTGTTTGTTTTCATATCAAACATTTGCATTAAGCGCCGACACGCTCAATGGTTTTGACCATAAACGGAGTGGCGAAGAAATTAATTATTTTTCGCATATGCATCAGTTTGCCAAGACAGCCTTGCTTACACGCGCGACGGGCGCTATGCCGATTTCGTGGGAATCGCCTGTGTATAAAGGCTCTGACAGTATAGTGACTTATGAATTCCTAATGGGGCACTCAACCGGCACAAGCAGTGGCGATCGTCAATTTGATGTGTCTTTAAATGGCAAATTACGTTTCACAATCACGACCTTTAAGAAAAAGAAGGGTGCCTATCAGCTCACAGGTTCATCAAAAGATCAATGCAGTTATACCTTTATACAGGAGGAATATGACATCAATGGTGATGCGTTTGGAAAATTGTGTATCACAGTGCCTTCTTCATTGGTAGATCAACAAGCGGTGTTTACGATCAATGGACAACATCAGGACAGTCGCGATTGGCTTATGATTTTTATGTATCAACGAGGATTAAAAATGATTGCGGAGCCTACCAATCTGATTACACGAAGAGAGAATAAAAGGCAGCTGAATCTTTATATTGATAATCCGTATCCCGATTCATCTTCTCTTCGTGTTAAAACGCACGATGGATACACCGAGTTGAATCTACGTCATGGATACAATGCATTACGCATTCCGGCCTATTCACGCAAACTTATGGGGCATGATAGCCTGCGTGTCATCGTCAATCAAACCGATACCTTGTCTGAAATTATTGAATTGAATCCAATACGCGATTTTACATTTCATATTATTCATCATTCACATAATGATATTGGTTATTCGCATTTGCAGACTGATGTTGAGAACATACAAAACAATAATATCCTCGCTGCGATTCGTTGGATAAAGCAACATGAACCGTCACTTCAACAACCTATTTGGCATATTGAATCGTTGTGGGCTGTTGAGAATTTTTTGCGCATTGCGTCAACGGATGATGTTGCAGCCTTTAAAGAGGCGGTGCAAAATGGTCAAATCGTGCTCTCTGCTAATTATGCTAATATACTTACTGGTCTTTGTCAGCCTGAAGAGTTAAAATGGTCTTTAGAATACGCAAAGCAACTTGAGCAACGATTTGGTTTTAAGATACTCAACGCAATGATTACTGATATACCGGGTATCACCTATTCAGGCTTGAAGTCGTATGTCGATAATGATATTCCATATCTTTCTCTTGGTCCTAATTATGTTGAAACGCAACCCGACAAAGGCGATCGTGTAGGTGATGTCATCAAGCAACAAGGCGATCAGATCTTTTATTGGAAACCCAATAGGGCATCAGATAAGAAGTTGCTCGTATGGACAGCG
>CAIRSV010000229.1 GCA_903881265.1 uncultured Bacteroidota bacterium | reverse complement strand
GGCTTCAGGCGGAAATGGCGGGTTCGAAATTACACTTCGATATGTAAAGCCTAATCCACTTGACTTTGCAAGAAAAATTATTTTCCCTTGCTCAAGATTTTAAAAAAAAAAACAAGAGGACTTCCTTTTTCAAATTAATACCTATATATTTACAGCTACATAACATTCAAGGGATGAGAAGAAAATTTTGGTTATTTTCACTAATCGGTGCTTTTATTACATTGGGAACTTTACATGTGTTTGCAGATGGCAAAGAAGACCCCGCATCGAAACTGCCATTTAAGAAAAAAATGGCATGGGCAAATGGATTATTCAGAGAAGGGAGTTACTACTCAGCCGAAGAATATTATGCTCAATTAAAAAAAGAGCAACCACGTAATGTATACGTCACGTATATGTTAGCCGAGTGTCTATATAAAACGCGCGATTATCCGCCTGCCGCCGAGGCTTATAGGCAAGCGTATGAGCTTTCACCTGAATTATATCCTGATTGTCCTTACAAGGAGGGTGTAATGCGTAAGCAAAATGGTGATTATGAAAAAGCAATCGATAATTTCAAAACCTATATCAAAAATTATCGAGGCAAAAATAAGAAGATGAAGGTTTATGCGCAACGTGAAATAGACGGTTGTATCATGGCTATCAACTCATTGAATAATCCTGGTAAGGCGTTTGTTAAAAATGCCGGTCCAAATGTAAATACGGCCTATACAGAATTATCGCCATTGCCGTTGGGTGATACCGCCTTGTTATTTGCGACTATGAATCAAAACAAGATTATTGTGTATGGTAAAGACAAACGCAAGGATTTTGTGTCTAGGTTTATGTGGGCTCCTAAGGAGTATGACCACACGCGTGTGAAAGATAGCTTTGAAGTTTCGATGAAATTTGAAGATGGCCGATTCAACGATCCTAAATATCACGTAGGTAATGGTTCTTGGAGTCCTGGTGGAAATAGATTTTACTTTACAAAATGTAAGGAAGATGATAGCATGAAGATTACGTGTAAGATTTATGTTTCTGAATTCAATAAAAAGACGGGTGTATGGGGAAGTCCTCAAGATCCTGATCCATCTATCAATGAAGAAGGTTCGTCAAATACCAATCCGTATTGTGCAATGGTTGGAAAGAAAGAGGTATTATATTTCTCATCGAATCGTAAATTACAAAGTGCTGGTGGATTTGATATTTGGTATTCAGTTTATGATTCTGCCCGTAAAACATATCGTCGTCCTCAGAACTGTGGTAAGAAGTTGAATTCACCATATGATGAAGTAACGCCTTATTATGATTCTAAACACGGCAAGTTGTATTATGCATCCAATGGTTGGGTAGGTCTTGGCGGATTTGATATTTACTCTGCTGATGGCGGTCCTACACGTTATACTAATCTGTCAAATCTTGGATTCCCAATCAACTCACCTGCAGATGATATGTATTATGTGCAGGATAATGGCGAAAAGGATAATGGGTATGTAGTGTCGAATCGTTTAGGTAGCTACTTTGTTAAAAATCCTACTTGTTGCGATGATATTTGGAGAGTCATTAAAGAACCAAGTTTTTATGTAAAAGGGATTGTGGTAGATGAGTTGACGAATGAAGTAATCACACAAGCCGTTGTCAAAATGAGTGACGAAGCCACAGCTGCAGTAAAGGATACATTTTTCTCGAAAGAAGGTAATTTCCTTTTCTACACGCCAATGGGTAATAATTATGCAATCACAGCTGACAAAGCAGGTTATATCTCAGGAAGAACTACTATAAGTACGTCAGGAAAATCAACGATGGATCCTGATGATACAACGATGGTGACGATTTATATGCATAAGATCACGAAGGATTTTGAATTCCATGTTCAAAATGTATACTACAATTTTGATAAGGGAGATTTTCAACCTGATTCATACGGTGCGCTAGATTCATTAGTGAAATTCTTGCAAGACAATCCATCGGTGAGCGTTGAAATTCGCTCTTACACAGATAACAAAGGCGAAAATGCGTATAATGACGAGTTGTCTGTGAAGCGAGCACAAGCTGTCATGTCGTATATGGCAACCAAAAGTATTGATAGAGGTAGAATGGTTGCAAGAGGTGAAGGAGAAAAAAATCCTATCGCGCCAAATGATATCAAAGGAAAAGATAATCCTACAGGTCGTCAATATAACAGACGCACAGAGTTTAGAATCATAGGTGATTTGCCTGAAAAGAGAATTATTTATGACACCAACAGACCTGAGTATATTGACAAGTCAGGTGTTGATGAAAGAAGTAAAAATCTAAAAATAAATACCGATGAAGAAGATGATGGTACTGCTCCTGATTCAGATGTGACGCCAGGAAGTCAAGTCGGAAATGATAAATAACAACATTAAAAACCTTCGAAATATCGAAGGTTTTTTTTATGTAATCAATAGCTTCTTATTGCTTGAGGTCTATCTTTGAATTGAATAGCATTGTATTTGTGCTACCAAAATAATTCCCATCATTCATTGATTTGAGTGGGATGAAATGGACGGATCGATTACGAGAATTTCATTTTCCAAACGCCAAGAATGGCTTCTTTAATAATGCCTTTTGACATTTTAGAATGGCCTTCTTTGCGGTCTATAAACGTGATTGGAATTTCTTTTATGGTAAAGCCAGCCTTCCATGTTCTGTATTTCATTTCTATTTGAAAGGCATATCCAATAAAGCGAATATTGTCTAACGATATCTTTTCTAGTATCTCACGCTTATAACAAACAAAACCTGCGGTGCAGTCTTTCACATGCATCCAAGTTATTAATCGAACATATACCGATGCGCCATAGGAAATAAGCACACGATTTAGAGGCCAATTTTCTACTCGACCACCACGGATATATCTTGACCCAACGCTCATATCTGCACCATCGATATGACACGCTTTATACAATCGCACTAAATCGGCAGGGTTGTGAGAAAAGTCAGCATCCATTTCAAAAATATAATCATATTGTTGCTGAAGTCCCCATTTGAATCCTGCAATATAGGCAGTGCCAAGTCCCTGCTTCCCTTTTCGTTCGAGGAGAAATAAGCGGTTTGCAAACTCGGTTTGAAGTTCTTTAACTACGTTCCCTGTCCCATCTGGTGAACCATCGTCTACAATAAGAATGTCAACTATCTCTTCCAAAGAAAATACCGATCGAATTATTTTTTCGATATTTTCTAGTTCATTGTACGTTGGTATGATAACTATCTTCTTCAAGAAGTGGTGTTTAGGATTGGAAATTTATATGCATAATTACGATAAATCAATAAAGTAGCGTGTTTATTTTAATTAATCTTTTTTAAACATCATATCGTGAAAAAGTTTGGATAAGACATTTTTAGTATCCAATGCAAAATCGCCTTTCATCATCCAGTCATAATATTGTGGTTCCTTTTTAAGGACCTCGGTAACAGCTTTGTCTTTAAATTTTCCAAAATTGAAAAGAGGAATGCCGTTTACTAGTTTAATTCGTCTTGAGTAATCTAAAAAATCTTCACCTTTCGACAACACGGCTAATTCCTCCACAGAGTCACTAAGGTCGTCATAATGCGAGATTTGTGCAAATAGAATATCCATCGTTGCCAATGCATCAGCCTCGGCACTATGAGCGTCTACTAACTCTTTACCGCAATAAAATTTATAGGCGGCAGATAGGTTTCTAGGTTCTTTTTTAAAAAATATTTGTTGAACATCCACAAGATGCCTGTCTCTGAAATTCACATCGAGTCCAACACGGAAGAATTCTTCTGTTAAAATTGGGAAATCGAATTTGTTTGAATTAAATCCGCACAGATCACAATTTTCTAAAAATTGTTTGATGCTGTTTGCTAATTCTTTAAAGCTTGGTTCGTTTGCGACATCTGCATCATAGATGCCATGAATTTTAGATGCTTCGATAGGAATTGGCATTCCAGGATTAATTCGTCTGGTTTTCACCTCTCTCTTGCCATCGGGATGAATTTTGATAATAGATATTTCAACAATTCTGTCCTGAGTGACACTAACGCCCGTAGTCTCAAGATCAACACAGGCTATAGGTCTAGTTAATTTCAAATTCATGCGTAAAAATCGGTATAAAGTTTGGTTGTAACAAGTTTTGATTCTCAGTTCATCACATAGTTATGCACTTTATTCCTACCTGTTGTAATTGAGTGAAGAAAAAGGGGAATGATTTTTCAACACAAGTTGCATTATCTAAGGTTATTGTATAGTCTGCAAGAGCAAGCATTGATAAGGCCATAGCGATTCTGTGGTCATTATATGTATTGAATTCAATTTCGTTCGATTGATTCGTTTCAACTATCTTCTGACATGTCAAGATGCCATCGGAATAGATAAGCGCCCTATTAATTTTTTTTAGTTCATTTTGCAAGGCTGTAATTCGTTTGCTTTCTTTCAATTCGAGATGCTGTATGCCTGTCAGTTGAATGCTTGGATACTTGATTGCGCAAGCAACTATGAATGGCACTGCTAAATCTGGATGGGAGATTAAATTAATGACCTCACTAGTGGAGATTGGTGTTGTATGGTTTTTTCGTATAATGAGGTTGTGGTTATCGTATATCGTTTCAACCCCAAATTGTGTAGCGATATGTTGGATCATTGAATCGCCTTGAAAACTTTTTTGTAGTAATCCGTTTATCGTTATTTCAGCTTCATCAGCTATCATGGCCATTGAATAAAAGAAGGTGGCGCTGCTCCAATCATTTTCTATTGTGTACTTTGTTGCTGTATATTCTTGTTGCGGTATGTTTATTTGATGAGCAGTTTCAGTGTATTGAATACCAAATTCACGCATGATAGCCAATGTCATTTCAATATAGGAGGAGGAAACTTTTTGATGCAGAATTTCGATATGAAGTCCATTTTGTAAGCTAGGTGCTATCAGACACAGGGCAGAAATGAATTGTGATGAAACATCGCCTGCAATCTGTATTGAGCCACCTGGTAGTTTTTTTCCTTTAATGAATAGTGGTGCAAATCCATCCTTGTCAATATATTCAATATCGGCTCCAATTGATTGCAACGCTTCTACCAAATCGCGTACCGGCCGCTCGCAAAGTCTTTTCGAACCAGTAAGTACAAAATTTCGCCCGTGTTGAGTGCTCGCATAGGCTGTCAGAAAACGAAAAGGCGTTCCTGCATCTTCCACATCGAGCGTACTATCTCCTGTCGTTTTTTTGATACGTTCAAGTAAGTTTTTTAATAACACTGTATCGTGCGCTTCAGATAGATTGTCAAGATGTATTTCTTGTTTGCACATTGCTTGTATCATCAACACGCGATGGCTGATAGATTTGGATGCAGGTAATTGAACAGCCCCCTTCAATGGGCTCGAAGTGGCTTGTATTGTCATGATGAAAATGTTTCTCTTACTTGTTGTTTCGAAACGAGTACTTGGATCTCACATTGTCCAATCTCTCTTAGCAGGCTCATTCGTATTCCGTCTGCATTTTTTTTGTCATGTAGTAGAAAGTCGCTAATGTTATCATATGAATACATTGGTTGTAGATTAGGGAAATATTTTTCCTTCATCGAATAGACATTTTGTCGCACTGTTTTTGATAATCCAAAAAATTCTTCACTTAGTTTAAGTTCATGCAATAATCCGAGAATGACAGCTTCGCCATGCAAAATAGGCGTACTTGATTGCAGAAAATAACTTTCGATCGCATGACCTATTGTGTGTCCTAGATTAAGTGTTTGGCGAGTATGATAATCGTTGGGGTCATTTACAACAATGGATATTTTACGTTCAAGAGATTTTCGTATGGCTTCGACTGTCATTAAATTTTCGATTGCATCATTGCAGTATAGGTTCAATTGATCTTGAGAAGTCAATAAGGCATGTTTGATAGATTCTGCTAATCCGCTTTTCAGGATTCGATCAGGTAATGTGTGCAGAAATCTCGGCTGAATATAGATAGCCAAAGGTTCTTGAAATAGACCAAGATTATTTTTTAATCCATTGAAATCAATACCAGTTTTGCCACCATAGCAAGCATCCACCATAGCAAGAAGAGTTGTTGGAATATGGATAAAATCGATGCCTCGTTTGAATATCGATGCGGCAAAACCGCCTATATCACTCACCATGCCACCACCGACATTGATGAGTAAGGATGATCGACCGGCATTTACTTGATTTAGTTCGTTCCATATGAGGCAACACGTATCCAACGTTTTGTGTTGTTCGCCTGAAGGGATGATGATACGGCTAGCTATCTTTACTTCGGGCAACAATTCTCGTAGTAGTGGAATGCAGTGACCATTTGTATTGGCATCGACCAACAAAATAAGTTGAGTGTATTGTTGTTCAGTGATGTACGTCATCAATTGATG
>CAIRSV010000228.1 GCA_903881265.1 uncultured Bacteroidota bacterium | reverse complement strand
TAAAAAAAGCATTACAAGAACATTTTGGTTTTGATTCATTTAAAGACGAGCAGCAAGAAATCATTGAAAGCGTCCTTGAAGGAAAAGATACCTTCGTTATCATGCCTACTGGCGGAGGAAAATCGCTCTGCTACCAACTACCTGCGCTAATGAGTGAAGGTATTGCTATCATCGTTTCGCCGCTCATTGCACTCATGAAAAACCAGGTGGATCTACTCAGAAGCTATAGTGATATTGAAAATGTAGCCCACTTTCTGAACTCTTCGCTCAACAAAGGCCAAATTAAAAAAGTAAAAGAGGACCTCCTTTCGGGCGGCACTAAAATGTTGTATGTAGCGCCTGAAACCCTTACTAAAGAAGAAAATGTTGAGTTTTTAAAACAATTGAAAATTTCATTTATCGCTGTGGATGAAGCACATTGTATTTCAGAATGGGGTCATGATTTCAGACCGGAATACAGAAAAATACGAGATATCATTAATGATATTGACCCTTCATTACATATCATCGCGTTAACAGCAACCGCAACGCCTAAAGTACAAGATGATATCAAGAAAAATCTGGTGTTGAAGACCCCGAATGTATTTGTGTCTTCGTTTAACAGACACAACTTGTATTATGAAATAGTACCAAAAGGAAAGAAAGACCAAACCGTCAAACATATCGTTCGCTTCATCCAACAAAACAGAGGCAAAAGCGGTATCATTTACACACTCAATAGAAAGACCACAGAAGATCTTGCGCAATTGTTGGTTGCCAATGGCATCAGCGCAGTGGCGTACCATGCAGGTCTTGATAGCAAAACCAGAGCCGACAGACAAGATCAATTCTTGATGGAGAAAGTAGATGTCATTGTAGCTACCATCGCATTCGGAATGGGCATCGATAAGCCGGATATTCGTTTTGTAATGCATTATAACATTCCAAAATCAATCGAGAATTATTATCAAGAAACAGGTCGTGCAGGTCGTGACGGCATGGAAGGAAAATGTCTGCTTTATTTTTCATACAAAGACGTGCAGAAACTCGAGCACCTCATGCGCGACAAGCCACTCACCGAAAGGGAAATGGGCGCGCAGCTGATTGGCGAAACCGTGGCGTATGCCGAAAGTGCTATCTGCCGACGAAAAGTCTTGTTGCATTATTTTGGTGAGGAGTATCAGGAAAGCAAATGCAATTGCATGTGTGATAACTGCCTGCATCCAAAAGATAAAATTGATGTAAAAGACACTGTCTTCACAGCGTTGGAAGCCATACGTCAATTAAAAGAAATGTTCGGTATTGATTATGTGATTAATGTGATATTAGGACGTTTAAACACACAAATTCAATCGTTTAAACACGACAAGCTGAAATGTTTCAGTATGGGTGCGCATTTTCAGATGGATGATCATTTTTGGTTCTCCTTATTACGTCAAATGATGGTAGAAGGACTGATACGAAAAGACATCGAAGAATATGGCCTCTTGAAACTCACGGATAAGGGCAAGGCATTTTTGAAAAAACCATACTCGATTAAACTATCCTTAAATCATAAGTTTGAAGATGCAGAAGGTGACGATGATGACGCTTCAGCAGGAGGTGGAAATAATACGAGTGCATTGGATCCAGCGTTGCTCGAAATGCTGAAAGAATTGCGTAAAGAAGTAGCCAAGCAACATAACCTACCACCGTTTGTTGTGTTTTTAGAAAATTCATTGGAAGATATGGCTACCAACTATCCGACAACACTCGCTGAAATGGAAAACATTCAGGGTGTTAGCAAAGGAAAAGCCATTAAGTTTGGAAAGAAGTTTGTCGAATTAATTGCGGCATACGTCGAAGAGCATGATATCGCTAAGATGGATGAGTTTGTGATGCGAAGTGTGATGAACAAAAGCGGAATCAAGGTATTTATCATTCAAAATATCGATAAAAAAATTCCGTTGGAAACCATTGCGAAGATGAAGGAACTGAATATGACTGAGCTTCTTCACGAAATGGAGACCATCGTTTCAAGCGGCACTAAATTGAATCTTGATTATTGCATCAACGATTATGTCGATGAATATGATCAGGAAGATATTTATGAGTATTTCCAAACAAGTGATAGAGGAAACCTTGATGAAGCATTCGAAGATTTGAAAGAAAATAATATTACGTTGGAGCAGTTGCAGCTTGTACGCATCAAGTTTATGAGCGAATACGCGAACTAATCACAGACAATATTATTTTACCTTAAAAAATAATTGGGGATTTGCTTATAATTGTTATTTTTGCACCCCGCTCGACGTTAGAGCACAATTGGTGCGGTAGCTCAGTTGGTAGAGCAATGGACTGAAAATCCATGTGTCGGGGGTTCAAATCCCTCCCACACCACAAAAAAGCCTTTCAGCATATACCTGAAAGGCTTTTTCATTTCGTATAACACCCATCAATTCATCATCAGATGAATACCAATAAAACGGATTTCAGTCCAACATGGCACCATCGTTTTCAACTTTCCTGCATATCCACCTATGTCAGTTTTATTACTTGTTCTGGTTAGCATATCACATTCAATCAGCGTAGCCTAGTTCAAAATGGCACGTTCAAATTATCAAAGTATATTTACTAGCGCTTCATCGTAAGCACCTTTCACAGTATTCGCTTAGTATAATTTGCATGCCTACTATATCAAGATCCTATGCTTACAAAAAAAAATTTCTATCTCTGAAAAAATATTTTTTTGCACTTTTATCAATATGCAATGAAGCCACATTCCTTCAAAATACAAGCATAGAGAGACTGTAGAAGGATTTAGAAAAAGGTTGGTGTAGATATTTCTATCTCAAATAGTTTTGATTATCACTCAACTTGATACCCGATAAACACAATTTTTTTTTGAGAGAAAACAAGAGACTTACGTTTGCAACTCATCAAACAATTTAAAAATCATGAACATTCAAATCATTCGCAACACATTCCTAGCCTCATTGTTAGTAGGAAGCTTAGTTATTTCAATTTCTTCTTGCAAGAAAAAAGTTACTACAGACGACTCAATTACTGTTGTTGACTCTTCTAAAATTCTAGTTACGCACGCTTCACCAGATGCCCCAGGTGTCGACCTTCTTATTGACAATGTTAAAAAGAATTCATCGGCTCTTGCATTTCCTAATAACACCGGATATCTTTCTGTGATTTCAGGAACAAGAAATATTAAGGTAAATGTGGCAGGTACATCAACGTCAGTAATTAATGCAGACCTTGCCTTTACGAAAAACCAACATTATTCAATCTTTGCCGTAGATTCAGTTTCTAAGATATCTGCGGTGGTTCTTACAGATGACTTGACAGCTCCAGCTGCTGGTAAAGCCCATGTTCGATTTGTTCATCTATCCCCTAACGCACCAGCCGTTGATGTGGCCTTAACAGGAGGCGGTGTAGTTTTCGGAAACAAAAGCTTTAAAGAATATACCGCGTTTACACCATTGGATGCAGGCACGTACAATTTAGAAGTTCGTCTCGCTGGCACATCAACAGTAGCTCTTCCTTTACCTGGAATCGTGTTAACGGCAGGAAAAATTTACACAGTGTTTGCAAAAGGATTTGCAGGTGGCATGGGTGCTCAAGCATTGGGTGCTGAAATCATTGTAAATAAATAATAATGACTGCTTATTAGTTCAAAACCAAAATTGGTTTCTTTCTAATACAATACGTAAAAAAATAACCTAGCACGTGTGCTAGGTTATTTTTTTGGGCCTTGTAAGATTAAATGAATGTTACAATGATTGATGTTGATTCCAATTGATTACAAAATTTCGTGTTCGTTTGTTTCTGGAGAATTTCTATGAGAGAGTGCCGAATTTACTTTCAACGTTTCAATTTGTTTGAAAACAGACGCATTATC
>CAIRSV010000227.1 GCA_903881265.1 uncultured Bacteroidota bacterium | reverse complement strand
TCAAGGCTTGAAAAAAAGCTTGATCGCCTAATACAGACCTCAGCAAATTCAATACCAAGGCTCCTTTTTGATAGGTAATCGAATTGAACATCGCATCTGCATTCTTATAATTAAATTGAATGATCGGATCATCATTTGATTCTTTCGCATAATTGAGATAACGATCAAGCATCTGATATGATTTTTTCAAACCAGCATCCTTGCCATATTTATACTCAAGCCAAAGCTGCTCGCCATAGCTCGCGAAACCTTCATTCAATGTCAGATGACTCCAAGATTTGCAGGTCACAAGGTCACCAAACCATTGATGCACCAATTCGTGCGAAATAATTTCATCATTATTGGCATCAAGCAGTTCACGATTATTTTTCTGAACTGATTCGTTATGCAAGGTGGCCGTTGTATTTTCCATTGCACCAGCAACAAAATCATGAACCACCACCTGCGCGTATTTTTCCCAAGGATAAGGAACACCAAATCGCGATGAAAAGAAATGAACCATTTCAGGTGTATGCTTAAAAATATTCATTGCATAGGGCGCAAAGTCAGGCTCAAGAACATAACTAATCTCTACCCCATTCAACAAATCCTTCGTTGTGTTTGTATAATTCATTCGTTGCGTTGCAACAATCGAATCGCGCATCGGATTCAATGTATCATTCGTGGCAATACGGATCGTATCATACGTAAAAATAACAAACGAATCCTTCACTGCTTTCGTTAGAAAATCTTTCGACACCTTAAAATTACCAATAGCCATCATCACAAGATAAGCAGACATTGGTTTGGCGCTTTCCCATACATCTGTTTTCAGGATACCGTTCGTGGTCGAAGAAGTCAGGATGCCGTTTGAAAGTGTAGTAAAATCCTTATTCACCGTGATGGCTAATTTGATGGTAAATTTCTCATTCGGCTGATCAATTGTGGGGAACCAACAAGAATTTGATTCGGGTTCGCCTTGCGTCCATATCTGAATAGGCTTGAACGGTTCGCTGTTATCGGTATTAATAAAATAAAGACCTTTGTCATCGCGTATCGCACCATTATTCTTCCCATCAGACTCATCTGGCCTTGCCGTATATCGAATCACAAGTTGAACCGAATCGTAGGCAGACAATTTCTTTTCCAACTTCAAATGAAGTTTTTTCTTATCGTACGAGGTAAGATAATGAATAGGTTCGCCATTCATATCAGTGATAGTAATTTCACCGAAGGTCATATTTTTAGCATCGAGATTGATACTATCTGTTTCATAGAAATATGGTTTCAATAAGAGACTCGCTTTACCAATGCATTCATGCTTACCCCAATTAAAACTCACATCAAGATCAGTATGAATAATATCAATCTGTTTAACCGGCACACCTCTAAATTCTTCATGGCGCTTAGGCGTAATCGTCACCGCATCCAATGCAATCACTTCCTTCGCAGACGACTGAGTGTCCTTTCTACTTTTCGGGGAAACAATCTTGTTTATTATGCATGCATGCAGCAACAAGCAATAGGTTGCCAAGCCAATTATCAAGGATTTTGACATAAGAGACAAATCTAGTAAAATAACTAGTGATTGAATTTAAATTCTCTACTTTTGTCAAAACATATTATGCTATGAATTATTGGCTAGTCAAATCAGAACCCGTGAAATACAGTTGGACTCAGTTCAAAACAGACAAGAAAACACATTGGGATGGGGTTCGTAATTATGCTGCCAGAAATAATCTCAAAGCAATGAAAAAAGGTGATCTACTTTTTTACTATCATAGTAATGAGGGATTAGAAATCGTTGGTATTGCTGAGGTCATCAAAGAATTTTATCAGGACCCGACAACGAATGACCCGACGTGGGTAGCGATCGACGTTAAACCCAAAAAAGCAATGAAAAAACCCATCACTTTATCACAGATTAAAAAAGATAAAAGTCTTTCTGGTATGCAGCTGATCAAACTCGCAAGGCTTTCAGTAAGTGCCGTCACTGAATTTGAATTTAACCGTATACTTGAACTTGGCGAAACCACATTGTAAAATAATACGTTAAGGTAGCCACGAGCAAGACCATAACGAAACATAGCATGAATTGAGCTCCTTAATCTTTTCGCTCATCCCGTTTAATTTCATTCCAAGCATTATCCATTTCAGTCAAACTATACGCTGTCAAGGATTTGCCGTTAGCGGTTAACCTTTCTTCCATCGCATTGAATCGTCTGGTGAATTTTTTATTGGTTCGCTCTAAGGCATTCTCTGGATCAATGTTCAAAAATCTTGCATAATTAATCATAGAGAACAACACATCACCAAATTCATCTTCCATCTTATCGATATCATGTAAATCCACAACCTCCTGCAGCTCTTTTAGTTCTTCATCAAGTTTGGCTCTAACCTGCGTCGTCGCCTCCCATTCAAAGCCAACTTGCTTTGCTTTTTCTTGAATTCGAAGTGCTTTTACCAACGAAGGCAATGCCTTTGGCACCCCACTTAAAATTGTCTTCTTGCCTTCTTTCAATTTCAAGTTTTCCCAATTCCGCTTCACATCCTCATCATTCGCAACTTGAATGTTTGAATAAATATGCGGGTGACGATGCACAAGTTTATTGCACACCCCTTCGATCACATCATCGATCGTAAACTCACCTTGTTCCTCACCAATCTTTGCATAAAACACAATATGCAACAACAAATCGCCCAACTCCTCTTTAATGCCCTGCCAATTCGTATCGGTAATCGCATCTACTAACTCGTAACTTTCTTCGATTGTCAGTTGCCTCAGCGACTGTATCGTTTGTTTTTTATCCCACGGGCAATTGGCACGCAGATCATCCATGATGTGTACGATACGATCAAACGATTTGGCATATTCTCTCATTCAACGGGGTTTTAAAGCGTTCAAGGTAGCTAAATATTTCTTTTTAAAAAACATATTCCATTTTTATTACATTCACACTTTATACAGAACAGAAAACACGTGACAGAAAGCAATCCATTAAGTAATCGTATCAAAAAAAACCTGAAAATTATCAGGCCCTATCTTCAAAAAAACAACTTGAGCTGTTACCGTATCTTCGATTGGGATATGCCCGAATACCCGCTTTGCATTGATCGATATGAAGACATGGTGCACGTGGCTGAATACAAAACAAAGCATCCGCTAGACGACTCTTCGTATCAGCGTTGGATGCACGAAAGTTTGCAAGCCATTCAAGAAACGCTTAAGGTGGATGACTCAAAACTGTTTGTCAAAAAAAGAGAACGACAAAAAGGAATTACGCAATATGAAAAAGTTGCTGAGACAAAAGAATTTAGTACGGTCTACGAAAACGAACTCAAGTTTTTGGTCAATATGAATGACTATTTGGATACAGGTCTATTTCTCGATCATCGCATTACACGAAAAATGGTCATGGACGAAGCAAAAGGCAAACAAGTATTAAATCTATTTGCCTATACTGGTTCGTTTTCGGTGTATGCCCTAGCCGGCGGCGCGACGAATGTCACAACGGTTGATCTATCGAATACGTATCTCAACTGGGGCAAAGAAAATATGAAGGTGAATGGCTTTGATCCTGCGCAGCATGAATTTATAAAAACCGATGTGAAGGAATGGATTAAACATGAGCCAACCACCCTATACGACATCGTTGTTCTTGACCCGCCGACGATGTCGAGAAGCAAAATGGCAAAGACCAAATTTGATATTCAAAGCGATCATCCTGAATTAATCCATCATGTGTTAAAGCACATGAAACCTGGCGGCACACTTTATTTTTCTACTAATTTCAGAGAATTTCAAATTCAACCAAAACGACTAGGAGCGACATCAGTCATCGACATTTCGTTAGAGACCATACCTGATGATTTCAGAAATAAAAAGATTCATTACTGTTGGAAGATTGTCATATAAGCCGCGATTTTGTAAAGCAAGATGATTGTGCATGAATGCGACATCCTGTTACTTAGGCAGTACTCCATTCACAAGATCAACGAGTGCCTTTGGAACTGCAATTTGTTCTTGTTGCTTTTTACGAATAAAGGTCTTAGCTCTGTCATATTGATTGGTCTGACAAAGTAATAGGATATAATTATTCATCGCTTGCGAATTCCCAGGATCTTTTTCAAGATATGTTTGCATATAATTGAGACTAGCCAAACTATCCCGTTTCTCAAGTGCCACCCTCGACATCAAAAAATATGTATCGAAATACGCAGAGCCTTTGAGCTCGGCCAATAAATATCGTTCTGCCGAATCGATGTTATTCTTTTCCAGAAAAACTTTACCCAGATAATAATTGACATACTTCTCATTCGGATTCAACTGATACGCATTACGCATCAATTGATCGCCGCGTGTTGGATCGCTCTCATTGATGCGTGCCGCCAACATCATATTGGCATACGCCGAATTAGGTGTTGTTTTAACAGCGCCGGTCCAAAACGAAATTGGATTACTAAATTGTTGTTGATGCATCACATTAATCCCTGCAAACAGAATGGCAATGGCCACCACAACCATCGCAGTTGTACGTTCTTTCATATTTTGGAACAAGGCTGTCTGACTCAACACAAACAAAATACCAACGATAGGTAGATAAAGACGATGTTCAAAATCTTGATCATTGAGCGCCGATGGCAAAATAAAAAGTGGAAACAAGATGAGCATAAACCAACTAAAACCCGCGAATATCATCACCTTACTTCTCGCTTTTGACACATACAACAATACGCCTAATCCCATCACAGCAAGAATACCAAAGACATAACTTGTTTCATTCAACATTGGAAACACACTCAAGTTAAACGGCAAGAATATCTTACCAAGATATTGGATCGTCAACGATAAGCGCATAGGAAAATTCCTAGCCAATGTAGATAATTGAATAGGGTCGTTTTTAATCGTGGCCATCGAACGTATCATAAACCAAGCTGCGATAGCAAGTACCCAAGTTCCATAGAGCACGAAACTTTTTCGATCTTTCCAATTGAATGAAGGAAGTGCAAAACAAAGCATCAGACATGCAGGCGCTACAAACAAGGCTGTTTCCTTCGTGAATAATGCGGCGAGCAGGCAAACAAATTGTGCTAACAGAAATTGCGCCTTTTGCGTACGAATGTAATCAAGCGCGCAGATCACAAAACCAAACGCGAACATAGCTAATATTGTATCATTTCGACCTGGAATCCATACCACAGCCTGACTCAACACAGGATGCACTGCAAAGAGCAAGGTCAACAGAAACGACTTCAATTTGTCTAATCCTACCTTCTTAAATAAAACAAACAACAACAACACAGACAACAAATGAAATAACAGATTCATCGCATGATACCCTTTGACATCCGTTTCGCTTAATGCATTGTTGATGACATATGAATCAAGTAATAAGGGACGATAATATGTATCATTTGACTCGCTAAACACGCCGCGGTGAAAGGAATGAAGTAAGTTGGAAAATTGCTCATTGTAAGCCTGTGTCTCTTTAATGAAAATTGTATCATCGAGGTCGGTATATCCAAAATTCAACGAACCCATATACAGAAAGGCTACAATCGCTGCTAGTATCACTAATGGATACGAAATAGCAAGGTGCCCCTTCGACTCCGTATTCAAGTTGGATGACGATGTAGTTTCTTTTAGTGTTGTTTTCGCTGCCATGCTGTAGTTGAAGTTAGATTAGAAAGATAGATTGTAGACCATTGGAGGCAAACATATAAAAACTAAGGAAAAGAAACAATGTTGATAGCAAAGCCAATCTACAAGATACTGCCTTCATTGTATTACAGTGAATTATTTTAATTCCTCTTTTAAAAATTTTCCGGTGATGCTCTCCTTCACCTTGACAATTTGTTCAGGAGTACCTGTTGCTAAAATCTTTCCACCGCCGCTGCCGCCTTCAGGGCCTAAGTCGATAATATGATCAGCTACTTTGATGACATCCATATTGTGTTCGATCACCAATACTGTATTACCACGGTCGGCTAATTTTTGTAATACCGACAACAACATTTCGATATCCTGAAAATGTAAACCTGTCGTAGGCTCATCTAAAATATAAAATGTTTTACCGGTGTCTTTTTTAGCCAATTCAGTCGCTAGTTTCACCCGTTGCGCTTCGCCTCCACTGAGGGTGACTGCACTTTGTCCGAGCGAAATATAACCCAAGCCTACATCTTCTAATGTCTTCACTTTTCGGAACAGCGATGGTATATGTTTAAAGAATGATGTTGCTTCGGCAACGGTCATATCCAAGACATCAGAAATCGACTTTCCTTTATATCGAATTTCCAATGTTTCACGGTTGAAACGCTTACCATTACAACGTTCGCAATGAACGTGTACATCAGGAAGAAAATTCATCTCAATCGTTTTCATACCAGCACCTTCGCAGGTTTCGCATCGACCACCTTTGACATTAAATGAAAAGCGCCCCGGTTTGTATCCGCGTATTTTAGCCTCAGGAATAATCGCAAACAACTGACGAACATCATTGAAGAAATTGCAATACGTTGCAGGATTACTTCGTGGTGTGCGACCAATAGGCGATTGGTCAATTTCTATTACCTTATCGATTAAGTCAAGCCCCTTAACGCTTTTATAGGGCATTGGATTGGCCTTGCTATTAAACACATATTGTGAAAGAATTGGGTACAAGGTTTCATTGATCAAGGTCGACTTACCGCTACCTGACACACCGGTGACGCAAATGAATTTCCCAAGTGGAAATTGCACATGCACATTCTGAAGATTATTCCCTGACGCACCATTTAATTCAATACACAAACCACTACCCTTTCGTCTATCGGTTGGCACATCAATCTTCTGCGTTCCTTTGAGAAAATTAGCGGTCGGTGTGTTTTCTTTTAAAAACATGGCGGGCTCACCCTGACTCACAATATAACCTCCATGCTTACCAGCTCCCGGTCCGATATCAATCAAATGATCAGCGTGCATCATAATATCTTTATCGTGTTCAACCACAATAACGGTATTCCCTACATCGCGCAGACTTTTTAGGGCTGTAATGAGGCGTTGATTATCACGTTGATGAAGTCCGATACTAGGCTCATCAAGGATATACGTAATTCCTTTTAATTTAGAACCAATTTGTGTTGCCAAACGAATCCGTTGACTTTCACCGCCACTAATACTTCGTGACGAGCGATTAAGCGACAAATAATCGAGACCTACATC
>CAIRSV010000226.1 GCA_903881265.1 uncultured Bacteroidota bacterium | reverse complement strand
TTTGGGAAAAAGCAATGCCGTGCGGGTTGCTGAATGCTCCTGATGCATAGGTTTTTATACGTGTCATTGTCGTAAGATCAATCTCAACCAAACGGCCGTTATTGGATAAATCAGAAATGAAAGCTGTCTTTTGATCGCTTGTTAGGGTAATGACATTCCATTTGCCTGTGGTGATATTTACTTCACGAATCAGACTGTCGCTGTTCGCATCGTATTGTTGGAAATACGATCCGTTTGAAAAGCAGACATACCAATATTTTCCATCGGCAGATACCTTGATATTATGCGGCGATTCAATCAGCGCAGGGTCATGTCCTACGCTTACATAACGCATCACCATACCTGTAGCCGCATCAATCACACTCACAAGGTCGCAACCCTGATTGGTGATATAGGCTTTGCCTCTTGAGTCGGGGTGGTCGGCAAATGGTATGACACCTTGCGCATTCGGACAGCCTCGTGCAATCCATGATTGAATAGCCAATACTTCATTACGGCTGAGGGGTGCTGCATTTAACGGCATAGACGGCGATGTGATTAATCCAAGATCAGTATAGGTATTCACGAACTGCATCATGGATGAATGAGAAGGCGAAAATGGAATGGCCACAGTGCCATTGACAGAGCCTTTGAAGAGCGATTCCCAACTAGTTAGATTCAGCCCGCCTGCATTGAAGTAGCTTTTGTCATTGTGGCAACCAGCCGTCGCGCATTTATTTGTAAAAATTATTTGCACCTCTGGAGGAAAATGAGAATTCTCTTCCATTTTTTTCGGACGACAAGATGCGAACAAGAGCGCGGTCGATAATACATAAAAAAATTGCTTCATAAGATTTATTCATTCATGACCACAAGTAACATCGATTGTGTTATTCGTTTTATGATAATGTTCAATAAGACGCCGTATAGATACAATACGTTGATTGACTCAAGACAAATTCCTGTTTCAATTAATTAATGTAATCCTTTTTCACTCAGATAACGTTCAGCATCTAAGGCGGCCATACAGCCACTTCCTGCAGCAGTTACGGCCTGGCGATAGGTTTTGTCTTGAACATCACCTGCAGCGAAAACGCCTTCAAGATTTGTGTGGGTTGTTCCGGGATGCGTATTGATATAACCAACTTCATCCATATGGATAAATGGTTTGAATATTTCACTGTTTGGGTTATGGCCAATGGCAACGAACAAGGCACTCACCGGGATATTGATGGTTGATTGATCCTTATTATTTTTTACTGTCAACGCACTGATTTTTTCTTCAGCGTGAATTGTATCAATCACGGTGTCCCAATAGACTTGAATATTTGGTGTGGCTAACACTCGCTCTTGCATCACTTTACTCGCACGCATTTTTTCACTCCGGATCATCATATGTACTTTACTGCAAAGTTTGCTGAGGTACATGGCTTCTTCACAAGCTGTATCACCGGCACCCACTATCGCCACTTCTTTCATTTTGAAAAAGGCGCCATCGCAAACGGCACAAGCACTCACGCCGCCACCGGTGGTTGCAAGTCGCTCTTCTTCAGGAATACCTAGCCACTTGGCCGAAGCGCCTGTCGATATGATAATGGCATCTGCTTCGATCCATTTTTCTTCATCAATCTCAACCTTATATGGTCTAACAGAAAAATCGACTTTTGTTGCAATGCCCCATCGGATATCAGCGCCCATTCGTCTTGCTTGACCTTCAAAATCCTGCATCATTTTAGGTCCCATCACACCCTCGGGATAGCCTGGATAATTTTCTACTTCAGTGGTGATCATCAATTGGCCGCCAGGTTGCAGTCCTTGATACATCACTGGATTGAGATTGGCTCGAGATGCGTAAATAGCGGCAGTGTATCCTGCAGGACCAGAGCCGATGATGAGTACTTTTACTTTTTCGATTTCGTTTGACATAATGCGTTCTTTAAATTGTTACTAAGTTATAATTGTTCGTTGATGTATTGTTATTCTATTTTTTTGCGGGCACTTTATTTTAACGTGTCCACGATTGTAAATTCTTTGGCATTATAGCCGGCCCATACACCTAGGGCTCCCGGGATATTGCTTTGTATTTTTGTGGGTGAAGCAAATGGATTGCCAATACTTCCCTGTGAATAATCCATCGTTTCCCAAAATTTAAAAACCTTCTTGTCGATAGCACTCCATTTGACTGTTACTGTATCGCTTTTTTTTAAAAAACCGAGAGTCCGAAATTCAGCCTGCGAATAATTTATTGTTTTGTCGTACCCAATCTCAATCGTGATAGGCAAGCGAGCTCCATTCACGATATCATCGTTATAGACTGAATTGAATCCTGTTCGATATATTTCTGCTTCGCCAGTTTTTGTTGCTTTGCGAACCAATGTCTGCGCTCTTACCGAGTTGCCGAATGTATCAGGGTCAACATAGATGGCGCGTAGTGTGCGGAAACTATCACGGTTCGTTACTTTTTCTGTCCATAACGAATCCAATCCATTGCCTGTTGGAATTTTTGTCACAGACTCAAATGTTTTCCCATTAGCTACTACCGTCAATTTATATGAATGATTAACGTGTCCTTTAAACGCAAATGCCACAGGGTCATTGATATCTGGTGCGTAAATAGAAAACGAAAATGTGTTTGTGCCTATGACGGTATCAATGTCATATTCCTTCAATTGTACCATCGAGTCTGTATTCAAATCCTGCACAGTCACAATTGCATTTTTAATATAGGAAACAGCATTTAAGTCAATCTTGTCAAAAAAACCAATGCTGTTTGTGAGATAGACATAGGGTTGCTGATTCGTTTCAATAGTGCCCTCGATGACAATCAATGCATCCTTAGACCTTAGGTTCATATGCACGTCCTTTTCGCACGCATTTAACACGCTTAGAAGCAGGATAAGACACAGCATGAGACCTGTTTTTTGCATGTTGCGAAATTAATTTTTTATTTCCCTGCAAAAAAATAAAGTTTGGCTTTAATGCTTCTTGTGAATCAGTCTTGTGCCAACAGGTAAATAGATAATGCATTAGTTTGTCAATGCGCAGGTGCCAACATAGTGCTGCACAAAATATTTGCCTTCGTAATCGATACTACAATCACTCGCAGCGTCATCCCTTACGATTGATTTAATAGTGTGGTCTTCTTCCTTATTTGGAGTGCCTGCTGGCAAGAAAGCGACATCAGGGATATATACGCAATGACAATTATAACTTTTTTCAGGAACGCATGAGCTGAATCCTAAAACAATAAGACTGAATGAAAGTAAACGTTTCATTTTTTTGTTTTTTAGAAGGGTAAGATAAATTAAAAAGGGCTATTTCGCAAACCGTTGTACAAACGAATCAACGGTTCCGAAAAGGAATGCAGGATATAATTCAGCGAACTTACTTTTGAGAAGTCCACCGCGCAGTGGTCGCGCTGCAGGTTGTTTCATTTCGTGTGTCGTTATCGGGATTAGTTCGTATTCGGCCTCAGGAAAATATTTAAGCACATTCAAGGCGAGTTCGATGCGGTTCATCCAATCGGTACTAGCAATATGAAAAATACCGGAATGATGATCGTTCAATAAAAGATACATGGCTCTTGCAACATCCCAAGCATTCACCGGTGTGGCATATTGGTCTAATGGAAGTTTGAGCGTAAGTTTCTGTTTATTGAGGCATTGCTCTACGATGCGCGATACAAAATTTTTATTCCTTTCTTCATTTCCGTACACATTTGTTACCCGTAAGATTAGATTTTTATCGGATGCATTCAAACTTAGTTGCTCCCCTTCTAGTTTGTGCTTTGCATACACACTTAATGGATTTACGTCGTCATATTCCATATAGGGGCCTTCGCGACCATCAAAGACATAGTCAGTCGAAATATACACAAGCCTTGCATGCAGTTTGTGTGCCAACGAAATCAAGTTCTTTGTTGATGTGACAGTTTTTTCATAACTCTCGTCCTGATGATCTTCGCAATAGTCGACATGCGTCAGCGCGCCGCAATGCACGATGACATCCGGGTTGAAGGCATCCACATCAAAGTTCTTTTCATCATTCAGGTCAAGGGTATTAAAGTAGACTGTGTTTGATGTAGGGTAACTGAAATACGAACCCACTGCATCAGCGCCTTGCTCGGTAAAATGTTTTAAACAATTGCTGCCAACCAAACCAGAAGCGCCTGAAATGAATATTTTCATAAATAGTCTATTAATTAAAAAGGATTGTTGAACGTTGATAAGGAATCAAATGCAAGATCGCGGTCCGAAATAATCGGATTCGCTATCTTCCAATCAAAACCGAAACTATCATAACGAATACCATCGTCGGCCTGTTGATTATATTCACCGCTTACTAGATAAAAGGTAGTTGCTTTTTCGCTGAGGGTCAGAAAGCCGTGTGCAAAGCCTTTTGGGATGTATAAGGCGGCGTTATTTTCAAATGAAAGTTGAGATGAAACACTCTGTCCGTAGGTAGATGAATTTTTGCGCAGGTCTAAGGCTACATCAAGAATAACGCCCTCGGTGCAGAATACAATCTTGTCATGATCAAACGGAGGATGATGAAAATGCATACCCCGAATGACATGTTGATTTGAAACTGAATAGAAACTTTCCCTCAATTCAAAATCGATACCCGAAGCCATGAGCGATGAATGATGAAATGTTTTTACAAAACTTCCTCTGCGATCATCGGCTCTGAACTGATGCAGCAGTTTGACGGCGCCAATAGATGTGTCTTCAATTTTCATACTAGACTACGAAGGGTTTTGTTGTTGAAAGTAAGCACTAATTTGTTGCTGGCATTTTGTGGCAGCATCGGTATGATCATCAATATACCATTCCACTGTCTTTTCGATGGCAGTTTTTGAATCGAATTTCGGACTCCAATCAAGTTCTCGTTTCGCCTTGTCGATGTCAAGCATCAGGGTAGAAGCCTCGTGTACTTTAGTTGGATTGTCGTCGATCTGATACGATCCTTTGCCGGCTTTGGTAATTGCGATTTGTGTGAGTTCTTCGACGGTTAACACATCCATCTTAGTAGGTCCGAGATTATATGATGTGTTATATCTTGTATGATCATCCACCATTTTAGAAGCTAATAGAAGATACGCCCCTAATGGCTCTAGTACATGCTGCCATGGTCTTGTTGCATGCGGGTTTCGCAAGGTGACAAGATCATTTTTTTTGATGGCTCGTATGATATCGGGAACGATGCGGTTGTCGGCAAAATCACCACCGCCTATGACATTGCCGGCTCTCACAGATGCGATTGATGTTTGATGCACATCAATTTTCGCAGGATTAAAAAATGAAGAGCGATACGATGAAATAATGATTTCGGCAACTGCTTTACTCGCCGAGTAAGGGTCGTAACCGCCTAGTTTGTCTGTTTCTTTGAACAGGGTATTGTCATCAAGATTTTCGTAGACTTTGTCGGTCGTTATCATCACAGCCACACATCGCTTGGTTAAAAACTTCAGTGCATCTAGCACATTAGCTGTGCCTTGGCCATTTACTTCGAATGTATATAGAGGTTCTTCATATCCTTTAATCACAAGCGGTTGCGCTGCAAAATGAAACACAAAATCGGGTTCAAAGCGAACCAATTCTCGTCGCACTGCCTCTGCATCGCGGATATCATGCAGGATACTTGATTGACATAATGCATCGCCATTGATGAGATGATAAAGATCGCCATCTTTTTCGGGTGCAAGGGCAAACCCTTTTATTTCAGCACCTAGCATGGATAGTATTTGTAGCATCCAAGCTCCTTTGAAGCCGGTATGCCCTGTAAGGAAAACCTTCTTCCCTTTGTAATATCGATGTAGATGTTCTATCGTTACCATTTTTTCCAAAGCGGATTTGTTTCCCAAAGTTTTTCAAGTTCTTCTTTGTCGCGCATCGTGTCCATACACTTCCAAAAACCTCGATGTCTGAATCCAACGATCTGTTTGTCATTTGCCAAATCATACATTGGTTGACGTTCCCACATTACATCATCTATCCCTTCATCGGTGAGGTAATTTTTAATGTCAGGTTGTAAAATAAAAAAGCCACCGTTAATCCATGTGCCGCTATCTTCAGGCTTTTCTTCAAACTGATTGACGGTGCCATCTTCTTCCATATTGACGACACCAAAACGACTGCTTGGTTGTATGGTTGTCATCGTACATATTTTCCCGTGCTGCTTATGAAAGTCAATCAATGCATTGATGTCTACATCACAAACACCATCGCCATAGGTCAACATAAATGGTTCATTATTGGTGTATGGAAGCACACGCTTTAAGCGACCACCTGTCATCGTATCCACCCCAGTGTCGATCATCGTAATTTTAAACGGTTCGGCATTGGTATTATGAATTTCAACTTTATTATCTTTTAAGTCGACAGTGACATCAGCATTATGAAGGAAGTAATTCGTAAAATATTCTTTGATCATCCAACCTTTGTAGCCGCAGCAGACGATAAATTCGTTGTGACCATGCGCCGCGTATATATTCATAATATGCCATAACATCGGCTTTCCTCCAATTTCTATCATCGGCTTTGGCCTTAGATGACTCTCTTCGGAAATTCGTGTTCCTAATCCACCTGCAAATAAGACTACTTTCATAACTGAATAGTGTTAGAATTTTTTGTTTGATATAGTGTGAGTGAATCACAACAAAATACGGACGCAAGATATAAAAACTTACTTCACCAATAAAGAAAAAAATAATGGTCCTTGCCTGAAGCTAATTTACCAAGAAGCCTTAGTTTTACAAGACGCGAGTGATAGGGGATGCCGAATTGGAGCGTAGTCGATACGAAAAAGTTAGACTGGCAAAAATTCGAACGCCATAATAATATAAATTGCCCCATTTCTTGAAATCGATTTTCAACTTTAGATTATGAATAAACTGTCAATATGCTTGTTTTTGAGTCTCCTAGTTGGCTTTCGCGCGTATGCGCAAAAAATATTTTCAGAAGGCGTCATCAATTATGATGTTTTTGTCAACGGAAGCGAAAAGCCAGATGGATTATATAGCGTGACAGTCAAGAATAATATGAGCCGACGGGAGTTGCTTATGAATAATGGATTTAACAACATACTCATTTCCAATCAGAAGACAGGTTCAACTATTACGTTGAATGTGGATGCCGAAAATAAATACGCACTCACCATGTCGGCATCTCAAGTGGCAGAACAGAATAAGCGATTCGAGAAGGCCGTTTTTTCGTTTACGAACCTAAAGAAAACGATTGCAGGGTATGCTAGTTCTGCAGCCACTGTGCGTTATCTCAATGGCGAAGAAGCCAATTTTTATTTTACAGCCGATCTTCTTCCTCCGCATGAATCCTTCAATATACTATTTCCAGGCTTGCAAGGTGTGCCACTTGAGTACGAAGTAAAATCTAATACAGACAAAAGCATACGGTTTGTGGCTACAGCTTTTGAGACTAAAATTGTTGATGTGAAAGTGTTTGATATCCCTAAGGATTATAAAATCGTTTCGAAAGAAGAACTAGAGAAGATTAAATGATCGTCCGATTTTTTTACATTTTTCAAATCAAGATAAGATAGTAGTTTCGCATCATGAAATTTTTAATCGTTGGATTAGGAAATATTGGAACCGAGTATATCGAAACACGTCATAATATTGGCTTTGATGTACTCGATGTATTTGCGTCCAAACATGGCGGTACATTTTCGTCTGAACGCTTGGCGGATGTTTGCGAGATAAAATTTAAAGGAAGGGTACTTGTGTTAATTAAACCCACCACATACATGAATTTAAGTGGGAAAGCGTTCAAGTATTGGATGGATAAAGAAAAGGTTAGTGTGAATCAAACACTCACGATTGTCGATGATTTGGCGTTCCCAATTCATGTGATGAAACTTCGTGGCAGCGGATCTGATGCTGGTCATAATGGATTGAAAAGTATACAAGAATTGATTGGCACGAATGCCTATCCTAAGCTTCGCTTTGGTATCGGTAATAATTTTCCAAAAGGTCGTCAAGCTGATTATGTATTAGGTCGATGGACGGATGAGGAAGTGCCGGTGGTCAATCAAAAGGTGAGCGCTTGTTGTGAAGTCATAGAAAATTTTGTAACGATAGGTATTGATCGAGCCATGAATTTGTGTAACAATATTAAATTTGACCTTTAAAGAAACATACGAATGAAAATATTTTGTGTTGGAAGAAATTATGCTGAGCATGCCAAAGAACTAAAGAATGAAGTGCCTGCTGCACCGGTTATTTTTATGAAACCGCACACCGCGTTGTTGACAGATAATCAGGATTTTTATTATCCAAATTTTACGAAAGACTTGCATTATGAATGTGAAATTGTATTACGCATTTGCAAGAACGGCCGCTCTGTCAGTGAGAAATTCGCAAGGTCTTATTATAACGCCGTGACGGTGGGTATCGATTTTACAGCACGCGATTTGCAGCAGCATCAAAAGGAAAAAGGGCTGCCTTGGGAAATCGCGAAAGCCTTTGATAATTCAGCTGTTATTGGTCAATGGAAAAACATAACAGAAGAAGAGAAGAATCATCCGTTGCTGTTTTCGCTGAAGAAAAATAATGAGGTGGTGCAAGAAGGGAATACCGAAAATTTGCTCTTTAGTTTTGAAAAAGTCATTGCGTATGTGTCTCAATTCTTTACCTTGAATATGGGCGATCTCATCTTTACAGGAACACCACAGGGTGTAGGTCCGGTTGCAATAGGCGATCAGTTGAGCGCTTCACTATTTGACGATCAGTTGATGAATGTTGCAATTAAATAAATTGGTTATGCATAACAAGGAAACTCATTCTTCCAAGTTTGTGCTGCGATCTCATATGTCATTATTTGTGTGCCGTTGGTGATTGTCAAGTACGCCACATCGAGTGTGCTATTGTAGGCGAGGAGCTGACTTAATACCTTGTCATTAAGCACTTCCTTTTCGCTTTTGCATTCGACAATCAGCCACGGGATACTGTTCTTATACACAACAATATCATAACGACGATTTCGTGAACCGACCTTGATTTGCTTCTCTACCGAAATCACTGCCGCAGGATAATGTAGTACGTGCATGAAATGATATAACACGTGCTGTCTGATCCATTCTTCAGCGGTTAATACCACATATTTTTTTCGATTGGTATCGTAAATATATTTCTTGTCGTTTTCGTATTTGAATTTAAAACGCTCTGCCTGCATAGTGCCAAAGATACTACTTCTGAATGTGGTTGTGTGTAGTTGTTGAATTACTCATCTTCCTTAATCCTTGTTTGATTTTGTTGGATCATCTTTTCTGGAAGTATGCCCATTTGTTGTGTATGATTGATTCGATACACCGGATACAAATTATGACGAGGTTCGATATAAGGCGAATGCCTGTACACAAATTCAAGTTGCGCACCTGCATTGGCTGCGAAGGCGGTATCGGTTTGCCGTTTTTCATTGAGTAAAATTTGCACATCAGGATGAGCTGCAAGATATTCAGCTGCATTTTCTTCATAGGCATAGTCACTGTATCCTTCTTTTTGAACAAGGATGGCATCGAAGAAATTCCAATAGAAATAACTATCACTGGCTTGTGGTTCCAATACTTCAATAATGAATCGTTTGGCTGACTGTTCGAGTGGAATATAGTAATCACCTTTTCGAATATCGATTTTAATGTGCTGAGTTTCTAGATCTATTTTGCCGTTTGGATGATGCTGTTCATAAGGTGTATCGCCTGACTTGTAACTGATTATTTTATAGGCATCTACCTCAAGAGATTGGTTTTTATCAAACTGTTCCATTGTTACGCCATTTAATTGCAGCAAGTCGATCACGCGCCACCAACCTTGCGGAATGATATATGCGGCAGGAGCCTTTACGCTCACAGTTGGTGTATACGTATT
>CAIRSV010000225.1 GCA_903881265.1 uncultured Bacteroidota bacterium | reverse complement strand
TTGAGCGCTTCATCCGTTTTATAAATGTCTTCAGGGTCACCGCTTAATGCCACCCAACGGAAGGGGCCTTTTCCTTCACAAAATAAAGGACGGATATACGCTGGCACAAATCCTGGGAAGTTAAAGGCGTTGGCAACGCCGCGTTTGTCGTGTGCTTGTCCCCTTAGATTATTTCCGTAATCGAATGTGATAGCACCGCGTTTTTGCAGCTCAAGCATAAGGTGTATGTGGTGAGCCATTGTATTCAAACTCAGTTCACTGTATTTTTCAGGGTTTCCTTCGCGTAATGTTTTTGCTTCTTCAACAGACATTTTTTCAGGAAAATAACCGATTAGTTCATCATGCGCTGACGTTTGATCTGTGAGTGTATCAGGCGTGATATTTCGTTCAATAAGGCGTTGCAATAAATCGACGGCGTTGCAAACAACCCCGATTGAAATAGCTTCATTGTTTTCTTTTGCTCTTACGGCTTCATCAATTGCTGTGTCGATATCGAGAAACATTTTGTCGATGTAACGTGTTTCAATTCTTTTTTGGATACGCCATTCTTCTACATCGGCAGCCAAACAAATACCTTCGTTCATCGTGATTGCCAAAGGCTGAGCGCCACCCATACCACCAAGTCCAGCTGTCACATTCAACGTACCTTTGAGGCTACCTTTAAAATGGATATTTGCGAGGCTTAGATAGGTTTCGTAGGTGCCTTGTACGATACCTTGACTTCCGATATAGATCCAACTGCCAGCGGTCATTTGACCATACATCATCAGGCCTTTGGCGTCGAGTTCTCTAAAGTGTTCCCAAGTAGCCCATTTGCCTACAAGGTTAGAATTGGCAATTAGCACACGTGGTGCATCTTTGTGGCTTCGAAGCACGCCCACAGGTTTGCCGCTTTGTACCATCAACGTTTCATCTTCATTTAGGTTCGTAAGAAGTTCTATGATTTTGTCATAGCTCTCCCAATTACGGGCAGCTTTTCCTAGTCCGCCATAAACGATAAGGTCTTCAGGTCGTTCGGCTACATCCGGATCGAGATTGTTTTGCAACATACGGAAAGCGGCTTCGCTGACCCAGTTTTTGCAATGTAATTTGGTTCCTGTAGGCGATTTGATAATTCTCTTTATAGACATAGTTACGAGTTGAAAAATAAGGATGCAAAAATAAGGATGCAAAAATAAGAACCAACGCCCAACGTGTTGATTGATTTTATGAAAGATGGATAGAACGCTTGATAAGTAGTTTAATAGGTTGCCTTAGCCCAGTATCCAACTGAATTTGAGTTCCCTTTCTGGCGTTTTCATGCGTTCTGAAAGTCGTTCTAATCTATCGGGAAGATACATCACATAATCTCTTGCTTTTTCGCCGTTTTCTTTCAGGTTGCTTAGATTAGCGATATCCCATTCGGCAATTAAATCTCGCATGATGTTCACATAGTCGACAGCGGTATAAACGCCCAAGCGTTGTGCGGCATCCGAAAAATTAGCAAAGGTGTTTACCTTATTGTTGAGTTCTCTTAGGCATTGCGCCGGCATCACAATTTTCTTTCTCATCATATCTTCGAACGCGAGCATCATTTCGTTGGTGTCAATTTCAAAAATGCGCGAAACGAAGGATTTGTATGCATTGGCATGCCTAGCTTCATCGGCTGCAACGAGCCCACATATTTTAGATAGGATGGTGTTGCCACTTTTTTTAGCCAACGTTGCAACGCGTCGATGCGAAATATTCGTTGCTAGTTCTTGAAAGCTAGTGTACATAAACGTTCTGTAAGGATCGTTTTGCGTGTCAAGGTCGAATCCGTCAGCAATGAGATATTGCGTAGAGGCTTCAAATTTTGACATATCAATACGGCCACATAGGTATAAGAATCGACTCAATACATCACCGTGGCGGTTTTCTTCAGCTGTCCAAGCACGAATCCATTTCATCCAGCCCCCATGTACATTTTTATACACACCATCTAATGCGCCAAGCCATGTTTCGTAGGTTGGCAATGCTTCTTCTGTGATGGTATCACCAACTAGCACAGCGAGCAGGTCGTAGTCCATGTTTTCAGCTTGTTCTTGTATCATTTTTACATCATCAAAAAAAGATGCTGAAGATGAAGCAGGTAATAAGTCGCCTGGCTGCCAATTTGTTTCTATCGGACTCAGATAGGATGCTCCTACGATTTCAATTTCCTTTTCTAGATAGAGCATAACCTCCAACCTTGAAGGCGTCAGTGCTTGATTCATGTATCGTCGTTAATATTTCAACAAAGTTAATCGTAAAAACATAATATCAAAGTAAAGCTGAGTGCTATTCGCTATTGGCTATTTAGAAGGGAATGAATCTAAGTCACTACGCAATTAAAATAGAGTTGGATACATTGAAGTTGAAATGCACTACTGCACGGGAAGCGATGATTTATTGACACCGATAATACCTTTCATCTTAAGAATTGTATAATCAGAAAAATTTTGATTGGATTCTAAGCCATTGCCATAGATGATTTGCGTTGGTGTGGTAATCTTGACAAATTTATCGGTGTAGAATTTTTGAAGTTTTTCATTCCAGATCAGCTCTTCCGTATTAAGTTGTTCTTTTTTAATATTGTAAACCACCACGCTATCGCGCACCAACACATTGCCGCTCTGTTCGAAGTAGCGGCCATATTTAGCCAATAGCGTGCTTTGTAAATTCATACTATCGTTGTAGAAAAGAACCTTTATCCCATTTTTCATTTCAATATAAGGTGGTTTCGCATCTTGCACATGATTAAAGGTTTTGGCAAATAGTTGCGCTTTGGTGATGCCTTCCTTGCTATAAATGATGGTTACGCTGTCAGCCCTTTCGGTATTGAGCATACTTCTGTCAATCGTTTGTTGCATTTTTTTCAAATCATTCTTACACGAAGCATGCAGAAGAAGAATAGAACCGATTATCCAAAACACAGACGTTTGAATAGAGGAAGGTAATGAGCGATGGGATGAATTACGATTCATTGTCAACAATGGTCTTAATCATATTTGCGTGGGATAAACCATTTGTCATTGAAGGTGAAGCCAAGTGAGAATCGGGTATAGCCTTCACTCAATAAGCCGTTTTTAGTGGTACCGCGTTTGCCAATATCCAGCGATGCGTTGATTTGGCCGATACTAAGCATTGTTCTGCGTATTGGATATCCAAATCCAATTGTGCCGCCCATAACTGGGAGGTTGGTGCTATTGAACCTGAAGATATCCTTGCCGGTATACAATCCAGCCCTATACGTGATGCGTTTCCATGTCTTACCAACAGCGTCGGCGTCTGGTGTGATGGCACCACCTACTTTAAGCATCCAACTATTTGTGGTTGAATCTTGTTCCCCAAACGAACGGTAATTACTCCAATTCGATGTCACGAAATCAATACCGGCTTTCCAATAATTGCTATTGCTAAACATAGCACCGACACTCAATTTGCCAGGGATAATAATTTTTCCTTTCTGTTCAATGATGCTATCAACACTGTATTCGTAGGTTGGACTTGCGACACTCCCGCGATATGATTTCCAATAGGTATCTTTTTTAGCACCTACACGTTGAGAAAGGGTATAGGATGCGCCTAAGGCAATATGATATTTTTCTTTCAGCGGTTTATTCATGAGTGCGCCTAATTGAAGAAAGACATCGCCAACATTCACGCGACTATTTACGCTGCTCGATATAATCTTAAGCGAATCTGTGAAGTTTGCATCGGTGCTATTGACCACATTGCCAAAAAGATAGCCTGTCGATAAGCCAAATGAATAATCGCTGAATTTATATGCGGCTCCAAGATATACTTTCTGCGTACCGCCTCCGCCGTAGTAGTTGTATGTGACTTGAGAAATGCCTGAAATTGTTGCAATCTCTTGCATTTCAAATCTAGAACGTGTCTGCGGCATAAGGCCAAAACTGACACCGATATGTTTTGTAACAGGTAATCCGATGTTGATATAAGAAAGCACGAGAGACCCAGTTTGATTAGATTCTGAAGAATTTCGAATGGTGACGCCCGTTCCTTCAACCGCTAGTTGATAGGAGGTGAGTTTTAAAAATGCAAAGGTTGCAGGATTCGTTGGATTGGAGACCTGTGCGTTCGTGTCGGCGATTGAAATGCCTCCCATACCTCGGTTTGCGACATTTTCAGTCGACTTGATATTGCCAAGGCCGTATCGTGAGTAAGGAGAGTTTTCTTGAGCGAATGAGTTGTAAGTAGTAAATGAACCGATGAGAGCTACGAATAATACCTTATTTGTTATTGTGTTCCAATATTGCATATAATCCTTTGAACAAAAAATTTGTGTCAGCAAATATCTTGTTTTTCAAACGGCTTTCAAAGAAAGGGGCATCACCACCAGTTAAAACTGCGTTAATTGTACCATACTCTTTTTCATACCGTTCAAGCATTCCGTCGATTTCAGCGGATATGCCATTGACAGCGCCACTGCGCATCGAAGTTTCTGTATCGTATCCGAGAAGTGAAAGATGACCTTCGCGAGGTATCAATGGAAGTTTGTCTGTATAATCACTCATTGAGCGTAAGCGCATTTCAACGCCAGGTGAAATTGAACCTCCCCTGAACGCATTGTTTTTAGCTAGAAAATTATAGGTGACACAAGTGCCAATTGATATGGCTAAGCTGTTTTCGCCTGGATATTGACGACTTAACCCAGCCACCAATGCTATGCGGTCGTGGCCCAATGTTTCCGGACTTCCATATGCATTTAAAAATGGGAGCTTCGTATTGAGATCTAGTTTAAGGTATGAGGTGGTTTCCTTAAGAAGATTGACAAGGCCTTCTTCGTGATTGACAACGGAAGAGAGAATTGATTTTTGCGGATTATAGAGAGTGATGATTTTCTTGAGAGTGCTCATGGCCTCCGCTTCCTTAAATTGATATCGCTCTACTAATCTATCGCTTTGAAAAATGGCAGCTTTAAAATTAGTATTCCCGAGATCTATACAAAGTGATACTGGAAACATGAAAATAATCTATTTAAATTCGGTTGTTATCATTCAAAACGAATTGCAATGTATAGCATTTTCTAAGAATGTCTAAGTCTTTTAGTATTTTTATTTTATTCCTCTTCATTTCCGTCATTCACCGATAATTTTCGGAAATGGCCATTCAGTTCAATACGCTTTTTTAGATGTTGCAATTCAACAATCGTAGGAATCATTTTACGTAGATGCTGATAGAGATACTCCTGTCGCTGTGCTTCATGTACCAGTGAAAGTAATTCGTATTCCTGCTCAAGCGATAAGCCTGCATGATGCGCAAGATCGTAGACATTTAATAGAGAATCGGGTTTTTTGAATTTTTTTTCAACGTCGAGCAAACTGTGAAATTTGCGCAGCAGATTCAGCAGCGAGTGCATGTTAACTTCGATGCCATTATCGGTCGTTTCAAGATACGTGACAATAGATCCACTATACAACTTTTCAGGAATCTCTTTGATATGTTCTAATATCCTAAATATCTTTTGTCCTTTTGTTCGAATATCCATCTCGCCGTTTTCGTGTATTTTTTCAATAGACACAACCTGAATCGATGTACCCATTTCAGACACTGTGTTTTTGAATACGGGGGCTACGCCAAACTCTTTCTTGTCGTTAAAACATTCGCTAATGAGTTGTTTGTATCTCGGTTCGAAAATATGCAGATTCAATTCTTCGCCAGGATATACAACAATATTGAGCGGAAATAAGGTAATAAAAGTTGTCATTCAGTCATCGTTCTTTGTTGTAATAGTAGTAACAAAAAAAATAAAAACATGCAGGTGCCATATTGGGTTTCGTACAATGGCTCAACCATCATTGCTAAAAACATCATACTCAAAAATAGGAGACTTAAAAAATCACGACGATAAACATAACGGAACAATGAAAGTTGCATTATTAAAAGATACAGGATGCCAGGTAATCCGATAGCCATACCAAGCATCAGAAACTGATTATGTGGCAACAGTACGGTGACGGATGCATTGTCAAAGTCTTGCTGATAATGTGTTTTCATCTCTTGTCGAATATCGCCAAGTCCAATGCCAACCCATGGATGAGCCTTGAGACAATCTAAGGCGTAGGAATACGAAATGAGTCGCCCTTCATCACTAATATTGGCTTCCTTGTTGGCATTTTGTATCTGTGAAATTGAATAGTTGACATAGGCGATTTTATTTCTGAATGTAGCCGAACCCACATACATTATAATGGGTAGAGCGAAAAGAAAAGGGACAATCAGGAGGCCTTTTTTTCTAGTTGATTTCTGACGAATGAGTTTCCCCATGAAAAGAAGCGCAACCAAATAGAAAGCTACTATGCCTGTCTTGGCCGACAGTATATGAAGGTATACAATGGCGAATAAAGCAAAAATAGTCAAGACTGCCTTGAGTAGTTTTAGGTTGGTAGTTGCTATGAGTTGCACCGAGCAGCAAATAGCCAAAACAACTGCAAGACTGAAACGAATATGATCATTCTTAAAGGGAGTGGGTATTACTTGAGAAAAACCATAGCCGGCATCAAATGCTTCTTTGTGTTGAATATAATGATATAGGCTCCACGTCATTCCCAAAAAACAGAGTGCAATAAAAAGAAGCAGTAATGCATCGAACCATCGTTTGCTGAATGGTTTCATAGAATGGAAAGCGAAAGGCAGTAGTAAAAAAGGAAGCGCAATGAGTATTCGTTCATTAAAAAATTGAATGTCTTGCGACCACAAAAATGAACAACCGAGAAGCAAAACATATCCGCTTAGAAGATATAGGTGTGGCTTCGAGAAAAAGGACTTGAAATTATGAAATAGGTTGACATTCAAAAATGCATTGCCAACCAATGTCATCATGCCGATGCTCATCATGGCCCGCGAAATGAAAAGCCCTATGAGTATGAGCAGACAAGCACAAAGCGACAGCAGTTCATGCGGCATATTCAGTAAAAAAGAATGCAGTTTTGATTTCAAGAAAACGCCTGTTGATATTTGTTCGTTATTATTGGCAAAGTAATAGCCCTTTCGTTCTACATTTGTCGGGCAACGAATATAAACTAATAAACCCTTTATTTATTGTGTCATCTACCGATAAATTAATCGACAAACTTCATTCGGGTGATTATCGCACATTAGCGCAGAGTATCACAATGGTTGAAAATGAGTTGCCTGGCAGCGAAGAGCTACTCTTATCACTTCAAACAAACAATCATGTTCCTGTCATTGGTATTACCGGTCCGCCCGGAGCTGGCAAGAGCACCTTGGTAAATGCATTATTAAAGAAGTTGGTCAAAGGGGATAAAAAAATAGCCGTACTTTCTGTGGATCCTTCCTCGCCTTTTAATTATGGCGCACTCTTAGGCGATCGTATTCGTATGAGTGAATTTTACTTGAATCCAAATGTATACATCAGGTCATTAGCAAGTAGAGGTTCGCTTGGTGGATTGAATGGAAAGATTATTGAAATACTTGATGTATTGCGAAGTTGTCCGTTTGATTTTATCGTGGTAGAAACGGTTGGCGTCGGGCAAAGCGAAGTTGAAATTGCTGGCTTAGCAGATACCACTATTGTTGTTATGGTACCCGAAGGTGGCGATGAGGTGCAAACGATGAAGGCCGGTGTCATGGAGATTGCGGATATTTTTGTGGTCAACAAGGGCGATCGCGATAATGCCGATGAGTTTGTCAAGAACCTAAACTATTTGGCACATAGTAAGGCCGGTGGTTGGGAAATTCCAGTCATTAAATGTGTGGCCACAGCTGGCCTCGGTATCGATGAATTGATTGCTCAAATTTCAAGGCATGCGCATAGTATGTCGCAATCTGTTGATAAACACGCGCAGTTAATAACCGAAAAAGCATTTCAATTGATTCAGCAAAAGCGAATGGGGGACATTTCAAAAAATCTATTGAAACATCGTTTAGAAGAGGAAAAAAGCAAACCAAGTTTTAATTTATATCGTTTCATTAAGGAATTTTATTAGTCCTCAACGATGATACTATTTAGCTGCTCACTTGCAAGTAAATTAACACAACAGCAGCAACGGTCATAATAATCATGGCCGTGAATCCAAGAACATTTGACATCCTGCTGTTTGTATACTCACCCATGATTTTTTTATTGTTGGAAATATGCAGGATGATGGCAATCAATACCGGAGCCGTTAATCCATACAGAACGGCTGCATAAATAAGTCCGTTGATTGGCGAAATGCCGATGTAATTCAGCGAAAGTCCCACTAGCAGTGAAATGGCAATGATGATATAAAACGCCTTGGCTTCATGAAATTTTTTATCAAGCCCTTGCTCCCAACCAAACGTCTCGGTAAAAATATAGGAGAGTGATCCGCATAAAACAGGAATGGCGATGAGCCCGGTGCCAATGATGCCAATGGCAAAAAGTAGATAGGCTAAATTTCCAGCCAACGGTTTTAACGCAATAGCAGCTTGTTCGACAGTGTCGATTTGATGAATGCCGCCCTTGAATAAGACAGTGCCGGTTGTGAGTATAATAAAATACATGACTAATCCAGAGAATGTCATCCCAAAATCGACATCTTGTTTCATATCCAGAATTATTTTTTTATTCACGATCAAATGCTTCTTCTTGTTTTTCATTTCTTCCACTTCAACAGACGCTTGCCAAAAGAATAAGTAAGGCGATATGGTAGTGCCAAGTATGCCAACAAGAATAGCCACGAAATCCTTGTCAAATTTGATTGTAGGAATGAATGTTGCTTTGGCAATTTCTATAAAATTTTGTTTATACAAAAAAGGCACGACAAAATAAACGAGCATAGCAATGCATAAATATTTCAGTATCGATGAAATTTTTTGATAGGGTAAATAAATAATTAGGCCGAGCAATAAAATAGTAAATACAACGCTGAAATACATAGCGTCAATTGATGGGAATAATAAATTGCCAACAGCACCCATGCCAGCGATGTCTGCACCAATATTCAGAACGATGGCAGGGAAGCTAAATAGCAACATTAGATATAATACCGGTCGTGGGTAATGTTTTTTTAGCGTACCGGTTAAGCCTTGTGAAGTGACTAATCCAATTCGTGCACACATTTGTTGAATGGCCGCCATAAGCGGAAAAGCAATAATAGCTGTCCATAATGTAGACAGTCCGTATGCAGCGCCTGCTTGCGAGTAGGTGGCAATGCCCGATGGGTCGTCGTCGCTAGCACCTGTGATTAGACCTGGTCCAAGAATTTTCCAGAATCGGATTAATTTGTTTGATGACTTTTTTTTCATTTAAGCATGTAAATATACGCTTTGGCTCTTGTTCACAGACATTCTATTCAGGCATTGAACGTGTTGTTGATGACCAAAATACAACGGAATAACGGCTTCATTTTTTCACAAAAAATAAGGGAATAAAAAAGTTGTCATCTGTCTGCATTGAGTAACTTGCGACTCGTATGAACAATTATCAATTTCTGATTGCGCGTCTGGACGCCTTTATCAGGAAATATTATGCCAATAAGTTAGTAAAGGGCGGTCTTATTTTTTTAGCGTCTGCATTGGCTTATTATTTGGTAGTGAGTGTCGGTGAGTATTATTTCTATTTTCCATCGTGGCTGCGGTATACATTACTGGCAAGTTTTGTTGGATTAGGCGGTTTCGCACTCGTCTATTGGATTGTAATGCCCCTGATGCAAATGCAGAAGTTGGGCAAGGTTATTTCGCATGAAAAGGCAGCACAAATCATTGGTATTCACTTTCCTAATGTGCAGGATAAGTTACTGAACGTATTGCAGCTTAAACAGCGGATCAATGACGAAACTGGCAAGGAACTTATTGAGGCAAGTATCGAACAAAAGACAAATGAATTGTCGCCAATTCCATTTCAATCGGCCATCAATCTCGCGAAAAACAGAAAATACCTCCCCTATGTATTCATGCCAGTTTTAGCGGTAGTATTCATACTTGTTGCCGCTCCGAATGTTTTCAGAGATTCAGCAGAAAGATTATTGGCGCCATCAAAAAAGTTTGTTCCGAAAGCGCCTTTTGTCTTTGAGTTACTCTCTACCAAACTCAGCGTTCCGCAATTTGAAGATATCGAAGTGAATGTGAAGATGACTGGCAATACCTTGCCCGATAATGTTATGATTCGTTATAACGGGCAAGAAGTGATGATGCAAAAGAAGGCATCCAATATGTTTACGCACACTTTTTATAAATTATCAAAAGATACGAAGTTTAATTTTACTGCAGCCGGCTTTAGTAGTGAGTCGTACGACATACATATCTTACAAAAACCGTTAATTAAACAATTTAAAGTATCAGTCGATTATCCAGAATACACGGGTCGTAAAGATGAAGTGCTCGACAATATTGGCGATATTATTGCACCGCAAGGAACCACCTTGGCATGGGTATTTAGTACAGAACATACCGACAATATCGAATTCGTGCTTGGAGCCGGCAAGCCAATCGCTATGGGCAAGCAAGGGTCTAGTTTTTTTGTTGGATATAAATTTATGCGCGATACGACGTATTCGATTCTTGTGTCAAATAAACAGATCGAACGCAAGGACACCCTGCGTTATAATGTATCCGTGATCCCTGATCAGTTTCCTTCTATTAATGTGCAGCAATACAACGATTCTCTTACTGGCGACTACGTATTATTTGTCGGTGAAGCAGGCGACGACTACGGCATTAAAAATGTGGCTCTAAATTATTCAATCCAAAAGACAAATGAAAAAGGTGTGGCTTCAGGCGCTGCAAAAAATGGTTCAATTGCCGTTCCCGTAAAGGCCGGTCCATCTGTTCAATTTAATCAGTTTCTCGATATCACGCAGCTTGGTCTTGAAGCGGGCGACAGACTTAGTTATTATTTCTCGGCCTATGATAACGATGCTGTCAATGGTAGTAAATGTACCAAGAGTGTGACCTTTAGTTATGAGAAGCCTACAGAGAAAAAATTAGACTCGTTGCTGGAGAAAAATCAGGAACAGATCAATAAGGATCTGAATAATACAGCCAAGCAAAGTGATAAGATGGATAAGGAAATTAAGCAGATGCAGGAAAAATTGCTGCAGAAAAATGAGCTGGATTGGGAAGATAAGAAGAAGATGGAAGAGATGGTGGAGCGAAACGAAAATGTGCAAAAGCAGATAGAGAATATCAAGAAGAAATTTGAACAGAATAACAAACAAGCGAATGAGAAAAAATATTCTGATGAGGTAAAGGAGAAGCAACAGAATGTCGAGAAGTTATTAGACGAACTTAAAAATAATCAGCTTGATGAACATATGAAGAAAATGGAAGAGCTCATGAAGTTACTTGATAAGGATAAGCTCTTCGACGAACTCAAACAAGCCGAGCAAGATAATGATCTGATGGAGAAAGATTTGGATCGTATGGTAGAAATGATGAAGCAGCTCGAACGCGATATGCGTATGGAAGATATTGCCAAGAAGGCTGAGACGCTTGCTAAGAAACAAGAGGAATTAAATAAGCTAACTGATAGCGGGGCCAAAACAAACGAGGAACTGAAAAAGAAACAGGATGAGCTGAACAAGGAATTAGATGAGTTGAAAAAGGATATCGACGATTTAGCCAAACTCAACGAGAGTATGGAGAATAAGAAGGATCTTGAAGACATGAAGAAGGATGAAAAGGATGCCGAACAAAATATGGATAAGAGTTCTGAAGAACTAAAGAGCGGAAGTAATAGCAAAGCATCGAAGTCGCAGAAAAAGGCCAAAGAAAGTTTGGAAAAATTGGCCAAGAAAATGAAGGAATCTGCAGCTGGTGGTAGTGCCGATGAATTGGAAGTTGATGTGAAGGCTACACGGCAAATATTATCTAACCTGATTAGAATGTCATTCTCTCAGGAGGATTTGATTTCGGGCGTAAAAGGAACGGCTATTTCAGATCCTAAATTTGTACAGAATATCAAGAACCAACAAAAGCTGAAGCAAGATACCAAAATGATTGCAGATAGCTTATTTGTACTTAGTAAACGATTGGCAACTTTATCTTCCACAGTCAATAAGGAAATAGATGGTATCAATCGTCATATGGAATCTGGTATTGCCCTGCTTGAACAACGCAATGTTCCGCAAGCCTCGGTTGATCAGCAATATATTATGACAGGTGCCAATAATCTCGCTCTGATGCTGAATGAAGTGCTAGAGCAATTAATGAAGGAGCAAGCCGAGCAAGAGAAAAAAGAAGGGAGTGGATCCTGTAGCAAACCTGGTGGCAAGCCATCTAAGAAAAGTGGTAAAGGTATGGGTATGCAACTTGGCGATATCATTACCAAACAAGAGCAATTAGGCAAAGCGATGCAGCAACTCAAAGACAAAATGGGTAAGCCAGGCAGCAAGCCAGGATCTAAGCCAGGTGATAAGCCAGGCGATAAACCAGGCGATAAACCGGGTGATAAACCGGGTGATAAGCCAGGCGATAAAATGGGTAAAGATGGTAAGCAAGGCGATAATGGTGAAAGCGAACAAGGTGGAGGTGAGAGCGAACAAATGGCGAAGATAGCCGCTCAACAGTCGGCCTTGCGTAAGCAATTGAATGATATCAATAACCAGTTGCGTAAGGATGGAAAAAGCAATCCGAATTTGACTAAGATTCAAAGTGATATGGACAGGAATGAGACGGATATCGTGAATCGTCGTATTACAAATGATTTATTGAGCCGTCAATCAGAAATTCTGAATCGTTTGCTTGAAGCAAAAGATGCCTTGCGTCAACAAGAACAAGGAGAGGAACGTGAATCGAATTCGGCCAAGGATATGACCCGCGAAATTCCGCAGCAGCTAAAAGACATTTTAAAAAGTAAACAATCGGTCATTGATTATTACAAGACGGTTCCTGCCGAATTGAAACCATACTATAAACAGTTAGTAGAAGATTATTTTAAGTTGGTGAAATAAGTATTCCGCAAAATCAGTCTAAATGGCTCTCTGCTATTGAGAGCCATTTTTTTATGCGAGTACCTTTCTTTATGCACTGCAATCTGCTATTCAATTGAGGCCAATGACAGTGTGTGGTAAATATCGAAGGGTTCCTTTTCGGAAATGATAAAGTAAGTCGACGAGTCGTCTATTGCAATATGTCAATCGGTATGAAGTTGGTTGCAATAAAAACGACCCGCATTGCTGCAGGTCGTTGTAAAAGATAGTTGTATGAATTTATGCGACTATTTCAGCTCCTTCAATCAGAACAATCGTTTTGTTGCTGTTCATTTCTACAAAGCCACCTTCGATATTGTAGATTTCAGCATTGTTCTTGTCTTTCAATATCTTCAATTGACCTTTTCCTAAGGCTGCTACAATCGGTGCGTGATTATCAAGC
>CAIRSV010000224.1 GCA_903881265.1 uncultured Bacteroidota bacterium | reverse complement strand
GGCGTTATGCTGATATTCGTAATCGGGTATGCAGTCAATTAGTTGCTTGCAAGAGGGGGCATTTGACTATTTTTCATTCTGTCATTTAGGTAAACGAAAGCGCTGCTAATGTTCTTTACTAGCAGCGCTTTCTTCAATTTAAATATGTACATTATTTGACGATAGACTTCAGCATTTCGTTGACTGCTGCTTCGAGTTGTGAGTCGGTACCATTCAGGAAATCGTCATACGTCAACGGCACACTAATATCAGGTTCAACTTGAAGGTTCTCTGTAGGGCGGTTTTCTTTACCTATTGTGGCTACCATCGGAATGCCAAATACCATTGTAGGGTCTATTTGAGTTTCCCACCACACAGCAGTACCTGTGCCCGGTACCGGCATCCCAATACATTTGCCTACACCGGCTTGCTTGTATACATAAGGGAAAATATAGGCATCGCTATAATTGCCTTCGCTCATGAGCACGCAGCTTGGTTTGGTCCAGCGACCCATAGGTTCTCCGTCGTTTAATTTATTGCCTTGAGGCGCGAAATCAAGATAACGTTCGCCGCTTAAGAATGTCTTCAAGTCGTCATGTAACCAACCGCCGCCGTTGAATCGTGTATCTACGATGAGGGCCTTCTTGCTAAAGCTTTCACCCATTACTTCGTCGAATACATCACGGTAACTGCCGTCGTTCATGCCGGCAACATGCACATAACCTACTTGTCCGTTACTTAGTTTATTAACCATAGCTTTCATTTTACTGATCCATCTGTGATACATCAATCCGTTTTCTTCGCCGATAGTAATCGGTTTGATTACTTCTTCTATTTCATTTGGCGTTGAAGGGTCGCGGAATGTGATAAGCACATTCTTTCGTGCTTTACGATTTAATAATTTTGTCCAGTCGATACTATCTGTGACCACTACGCCGTCGATTTTTTCAATGATAACACCCGCTTTTAATTTACTTGATGCTTTACTGAAAGGGCCTTCTTCGATCACTTCAGTGACCTTAAGCCCCTTGCCTGTAAATGTCTGATCATAGATAAGACCAAGGGCTGCAGTTTCATCACCATTGTTCGACGGTGCACTGTATCGGCCTCCTGTATGTGAGGCATTTAACTCACCTAAAAATTCGCTGAGTAATTCTTGGAAGTCGTAATTGTTCGAAATATTTGGTAAGAATTTTGAATAGTTCTCATACATCATCTTCCAATCCACGCCATGTAATTGAGGGTCATAAAATTTCTTTTTTACTTGTCGATAGGCATGATCTAAAATATATTGACGTTCCTGCACCGAATTCAACACCATTTCACCGCTTACCCCGATACCATCGGTTTTGCCGTTTTCGTCGATCTTTGTGAGGGCGCCATCCTTTAGTACGAATAGTGTTTTTCCATCGTTGCTCATTTCGATGCCACCACCGCCTGCTCCAAGTTTGGCGAGTATCTTGGTTTCACGTGTACGGGGTTCGGTGACCCAAAGGTCAAATCCTTTTTCGAAAGATGATAAGTAAAAGACTTTGCTGCCGTCGTTATTGATGGCATAATCGCCGATACTGCTGCTGTTGATAGTAATCCGTTTGACACGCTCACGAAAATTGTCAATAGATAACACGTTAGTAGCAGTAGAATCACTCGTCAGACTATCAGTGCTAGTTACTTTTTTATTGTGTGTTGTTTTTACACCATTTTCCTTGTCTTCTTTTTCTTTCTTCTCTTTTTCTTCTTTCTCTTTTTTCTCCTTCTCTTCTACTAAGGTAAATTCTTCCTTACTCAGACAGAACCTGTCAAAAGCAGCTTGATCAAAGAATCCAAGATAAATATCGAGTTCGCGACTACCTTGATGGGCCATACTCTTGCGACCATTCTTGGCATTCACCCAGGCCATGGCTTTTCCTTTCATCGCCCATTTGACATTGCCTTGTCCGTAACCGCTTGGCATCGGATGAAGGATTGGGTTCTTCCCATCGCTGCCAATTAAGGCTACATTGCTTGTAAACCAATTACCTTCAGCATCGTCGCAGAGGATATTCTTGCCATCCAGACTCCACATAAAATCCCAGTCACCATCAGAATAGCTGAAGTTTCTTCCAAGTGGTAATAAGGTTTTGGTTTCTTTAGATTCGATAGTGTAGACTTTCAATGCGTTTCGCTCAGATACATAGGCGATGGCTTTTCCATTAGGGGAATATTTTCCTTGAAACTCCTCTTCACTTGTTGCAATCAACGGTTCTTCGTTAATGATCGTTGATGTATAGAAATAAGCTTCTTCTTTACGGGCAATAGTTGCTTTATAAATATCCCAGCTTTTACCGCGTTCAGTGGCATAGATGATAGAGCGTCCATCAGGGTTCCATGATACACTGCGTTCTTGTTGTGGCGTATTCGTAACGCGTTTCGTCTGCGTGCCTTCAACACTTGTAACGAATACTTCACCTCGATTGATAAAGGCAATTTCTTTCCCATTAGGTGACAATGCAAATTGTGTGATATTGCTTGTAACTGAAATAGTCTTTTCGACATTTTCACGGCCATCGTTCTGCACCTGTATGGATAGCTTGGACGGTGAGCCGTTTGCAGACTTCGTATAGATATCGCCATTGTATGTAAAACAAAGCGTATTGGACTGACTAACACTCAAATGTCGAACGGGGTGTGTGCTGAAATTTGTGATAGCATTCGATTCTCCATTTGCATATTTATAGATATTTAAGGTGCCGCTTTTTTCGCTGGTGTAATAAACGTCATCGCTGCCGGGAACGAAAATAGGTTCTAAATCTTCGCCGTTGAAGCGGCTTATTTTTATATACTTTTTTGACTTCAGATCCATTGTCCAGATATCACGTGTAACGCTGCTGGTATGATGTTTTCGAAGAAAATCTTCATAGCCTTTTCTGTCTTGAAACACCAACTTACTGCCATCCGCATTGTAACGGGCGACGGTCATACCAGCCTCACTTAGCAGCACAGACCGGCCTCCTTTAGTATTAACTGTATACAAGTTGCTAAATAAACGCGGACTGTAAAAACGTACATTATTGTTGCTAATGATACGGGCACTTGTGAATAAAACTTGCTTGTTGTCAGGTGAGAAATCTTGAGGATAATCAGCGCCACTATAATAGGTAAGGCGCAGGGGGCTTCCTCCGTTGGCCGACATGACAAACACATCAAAGTTGCCAAAACGATCGCTTGCAAAGGCAATTGACTTGCCATCATGACTCCATATAGGCATCATGTCTTGTGATTCATGAATGGTTAGCGGTGTGGCTATGCCTCCGGATGAGGACACAATATAGATATCACCTTTGTAACCGAAAGCGATCTTGCTGCCATCCGGGCTTATAGTCGGGTAACGAAGCCATTGGATATTGTCTTGTGAAAACCCTATGATAGACACTAGGGATAACGTCAATGAGAGTATTATTTTTTTCATCCGCTAAAAGTATCAAATTATTTACAACACTGTCGATTATCTTAATCAAAAGCAGTTATTGGGAATTGGCTGTAGGGCTGTTTTATGCCTTTGTCAAAAAAAAGTATTATGTGCAGCCTGATGTTGATCATGCTTCTATTCTCTATATTTGACCACCTGAAATAGTATAAAACACACATTCATGAAATCTACACTGCTGCTTGTTTTCCTTTTTATTTTTTCGACTCAGATACTTAATGCGCAGAGTTATCGGAACGACGCGAGTAAAAAATATGAGGCCTCACCGCTCAGCAAACGAAAGAAAAAGGAGCAAGTGTATAAAAAGAACATTGTAAAATTTAACCTCACAGGGTTGATCGTAAAAAGTGCTGGATTTCAATATGAACATAAAATTGTCAGAAAAACATCGCTATCACTCGGTTTAATTTATCGACCTAAATCAACTTGGTTTCTGTCGCATTACTACGACACCACCACCGCATCGACAGGGTTTAGTCAGGAGTCTATATTTATGATGGCATCAAGTCGATTGAGGTCGTTTAGTATCACACCGGAGTTTAGGTATTATCTGGGTAGGCAAGCGCCAAAAGGACTTTATTTGGCTGCGTTTGCTCGTTTTAAATATAATAAAACACAGTTCAACTATCACTATTATGATGATGTAAATTTTGTTCAACGTTCAGCCCTGGGCAATTTGAATGAAACGATGATTGGAGGCGGTGTTTTATTTGGCTATCAGTTAGTCACTCGTAAAAGGCTTACCATCGATTTTTGGTTTTTAGGTCCTTGGATTGGAAACCAACATGTGAAACTACTGAGTAATGTAAATACAAGTAGTATTAGTTCCTTGCAGCAGACATTTATTGCGCAGGATATGAAAGTGATGTTGTCGAAAGAACACGACATTCAATGGAACACCAAGGGTATTTTAACGACGTTTAACCATGTTGCTCTTAGCGCACGTTTCGCAGGAATCAATGTGGCGTATAGTTTTTAATGCCAACAATGATTTGAATGAATCAATTACTTATTTCTTAGAAAAGGGTCTTCTAGAAATTCCTTTGTCAGTTATTGCCTGCAGGATATAGGTTCCAGGTATCAACGATGTGGTGTTGAGTGTGGCATGGTTGCCTGATGCATGTAATGTGCTTACAGTTTTTCCATTGATATCGATGATTTGCACTTGTGTCAATATCGCATTCTCTTTCGTATTGATTTGCAGAAAATCAGTCGTTGGGTTTGGATAGATCACAAGGTTATTCTGTGCATTGATATCGCTGATTCCAGTAGCCCAATTGACAACGAGTGCCGAGCCTGATGCAGGTACATAGTTTTGTTTGGTAGCCGTAATGAATACGGTATCAAGGACTGTTAATGGAGGGAATGTGAAATACGCTATGCCTCCGTAAACGATTGATGATGCAAGATATTCGCCTTGATAATACAAGCCGATGGTGGCGCCATCAACCGGACAATGGATTTCATACGTGGTGCTATTTTGTGTAATATGAACGTCATAACCCAAGGTCAGTGTGCCTTCATTTTTTGTATAAATAGAAACAGTTGGGTCGCCAAAGAATATCCATGTATCAGTCATATCGCTGCCGGCTAATGGGTCAGTGGCGATATTGTATTGATCGTTCATACTCATACAGGCATCAGCGCACATCACACCAAGTCGTGCTTTCAAATTCGATGGTCTGGCTCCACGTAAGATCGCATTGAATTCATCTTGCGCCTGCATAGGCTCGTCCCAATATTGACTGATGGATGACATGTAGTTTGAAATGGTGCCGTAAGGTTGAAAACTTGTTGTACGCGCACGTTGCATGTTTTCTGCAAAACAGCTGTACGATACAAATTCGCCAGGACTGCAACCTACCACAAAGATGAAAGGCAGTTGATTGTAATTATGCAAGGAAGGAATATCCGAACTAGAAAAGCTCGTTGTGACAATGCCATCCGGTCCGCCATGTCCGCAATAATTAATCAGACTAGCGCCGTTGTTGATGGCTGTGCTAAGCATAGTGGCTGTAGGGTAACCTAGTTGATCAGTACCAAGTAAGGTCGCAGATGAAGTGCAAGTATCGTCATACCCCTCGACACTGGTCAAATAATAATACTGATTTTTATTACTGTCAACGATATCATGAATATGATCAAAATCGTATTGATTATCGTCGCCGGTACCAAATTCGCTACCGATGCCGATTTGAGTTCTCATCCAGTTGCCGTTAGTGTTAGGAGTTTGTTCGTAGTTTAGTGTACGTGTTACCTGCGTACGTATTTCGCTGATACTTTCACCAGATAAACGACCCACCGAAAATTCAGGGTAGTGATCATTGCCATTGATATACGCATAGGCATTGTCTGATGGTCCGGCAACGACACCAGTCGTAGTGATAGGTGGTATGTTTGTATCATCACCAACGATTATTAAGTAAGCGATTTGTTTCTCTTGATAATACGATTTTACCAAGGCCTTAATCGTTGTCGAAGTAACGCCGCCGCTGAGTGTATCGGTATTAACCAGATAGGTCTTAATGCCTTTCATTTTTTTCCATTTCACAAGCTGTGCAATTTCACCCAAATAAGCAGCAGGACTAATGATTAATAAACTTCCTTGCTCATTCAACGGTGTGTATGTTGTGCCGGTAGTTTTATAATTGATAAATTGATTTTGATAAATACCATCAAATTCTTCAACCACTTGATTTGGTCTTTCATTGCTACTCAGGACATTGTCATTCGATACGCCTGTATACTCTATGTTTAATTTAAAATGCGAATACACACGCATTGTTTTTGTCACCGGATTATATTGAACCGGATTGATCATGACTGTTTGGCCTCTAAAATCGCGAAGGATATAAGGTTGATTCAGGATGGCAGTTTGCGCAGGAAAGAACGCGTCTTTTTGATACGTATCCCCATAGATAAAAGGAACGGTTGAAGGATTGATAGCACGACTAAAACTTCCTTTGCTAGGTGCTATAGCGACCATTGGAATGTCAGTATATTGACTTTCCATGATGGATATTGTGCTGTTTGCCTGATTTGGAATGATCATGGAAAAAGCGAGCTTTGGTAAATCAGGAGATCCTTGTTGCAAGAGTTGAGTGCCTTTATCAACCGTAATTTTTACTTCATTCCCATTTGGTGTCATAACAGGCACTTGTTTTATAGCACCAACCTTTACATCGATTATTGTTTGATGTTGAGAATTGGAGATGACATTGTACGATGTCGATTGAGCAAATGCCGAATGAAGACAAAGCAACGTGGAAAACAGGAGCACTATTTTTTTCATATAAGAATAAATTAGGGATTAAAAATAAACGAATAATACCAATTTCGATATTAAATTTGCCACTTATTCTGTCAATGCCCTATAAATAAAGGCCAAGAATAAACACCTCGGGGTGTCTGCACATTCAGTGCAGTCTGAGATGAAACCCGTGAACCTGGAACAGGTAATGCTGTTTAGGAAAGGTAAGTGAAGCACTTTTCTCTTACCCATTTATTGTAAAACCCGCTCCTGAAAACGACTTCGTTTTTATGTGCACAAAAAAATGGATGATGAAAAAAATCTATCTAATCTTGCTTGTATGCTTGCCGGCGACCAAGCTCTTTTCACAGGTAAAAAAAGAAGGCAACGACACGCTTCGCAATATCGAGTTGCCGGAGGCCGTGATTAAAACAGGCAAAGCAACTCTGTTAAGTGAAAAAAATAAGTTGACTATTGCTACTCAACAAATCCGAAAGCAAAATGGGGCTGAAGATTTGCCGTATCTGCTCAATGGAATCTCATCGGTGGTGATTAGTTCGGATGCCGG
>CAIRSV010000223.1 GCA_903881265.1 uncultured Bacteroidota bacterium | reverse complement strand
CGTGTTGACCTACAAAACATTGATAAAAGATAGTCAGCAGGATGCCTCTGAACTCACTAACGCGCTTAATCAGTTGACGTCTAATTTAAAGAACACAGAAGCGAATTTAAAAAACGAATTTGTTGTCAATCGACAAGAACATGCACAGGCAGCAAAAGACCTGCGTGAAGAAGTAGGCAATCGGTTGTTAGGTTTTACCTCTACCTTCTCTGATCAATTGAATGCCTTGATCAAGTCCTTGGAAGAAAAATTTTCGTCTTTCCAAACTGCGATTGATGGCAACAGTAAGCAAAGTCGTGTGGAGTTGAAGGAGAATCTTGACGGGTTTAAGAATGAATTAAATCAGGCATTGAAAGAATATAAAGAGCGTTTGAATGAACAGTTTGAGGCCTTTGGCAAAATACAAGCCACGCAGCATCTTACGAGTACAGAAAAATTAAGTGAAATCAAACTGACCTTGGAACGATCTGTCAAGTCGATGCAAGAAGGCAATGAACAGAAGCTCGAAGAGATGCGTAAGACGGTGGATGAAAAATTACAAAAGACACTTGAAACACGATTGGCGCAGTCGTTCGAATTAGTGAGTAAGAATCTCGAATCGGTTCATAAAGGGTTGGGTGAGATGCAACAGTTAGCCGTGGGTGTGGGCGATTTAAAAAAGGTGCTGAGCAATGTGAAGACACGGGGCATATTGGGTGAAATTCAATTATCGAATATCCTTGAACAATTGCTATCTCCCGAACAATATGAAATGAATGTGATTACCAAAAAGGGAACGAATAACCGGGTTGAATTTGCCATCCGTATTCCGCAACAACAGCAGGAGAATAAGGTGTTGCTGATGCCTATTGATTCGAAATTTCCGATTGAAGATTATTATACTTTGTTAGCTGCCTATGAAGCCGGTGATACTGCAGCGGCCGATGCAGCAGGTAAAGCATTAGAAACTGCTATTAAAAAAGCAGCGAAGGATATTCATGAAAAGTATATTAATCCACCTGACACCTCTGAAATTGGTTTGTTGTTTCTGCCAATCGAAGGTTTGTATGCCGAAGCCGTTCGCCGGCCTGCGCTGATGGAATGCTTGCAACGCGATTATCAGATTATTATAACAGGACCCACAACGTTGTCGGCTATTCTTTCTACAATTTCGTTTGGATACAAAACCATGGCGCTTGAGCAACGCAGCGGCGAAATCAAAAAAACCCTGAGTGCCGTGAAATCAGAATTTGGAAAATTTGGTGAAGTATTGAAGAAAGCACAAGAGAAAATCAATAAGGCTAGTGAAGATATTGATGAACTAGTAGGTGCGCGTACCAAAAAGATTAATGCCAAACTCAAGTCATTTGAGGAATTGCCGGCCAATGAAATCAAGGGATTGCTAGATTCTGCTGATGATACTGAAATATAATGCAGTGTTAACAGGTAAAACACATGCTTGCGTGAGCTTGCGATGAATAATGCATTACCTTCGCCGGCTGCAAATATAAAATATATGAAACGAATCGGGACTTACAGGAAGCTTTTAAACGCCACCGAAACGACAGACCTGTCGCAATTGAAAACAAATTACAGAAACCTAATCAAGGAATGGCATCCCGACAAGATTCAGGATGATGAAGTGCGTAAAGCTGAAGCAGAAGTAAAAAGCAAGGAAATTATTGCCGGTTATCACTTTTTGGTGAGCATCGCGCCTGAAACTAAAATGCAGCATCTCGAAGAATATACGCGTATCACAAATACATCCTATGTTGAGGATTTTGAACATAAAGGACAAAACCTTCGAATTACGTTTCAGGGTGGGAGTGTGTACGAATACCTTGGCGTGCCTAAAAGTATGTATGTCAAGATGGTTAATTCGCCTACGATTACCCGTTTTGCGAAACGTCATATTTTTAATTCGTACATCTACCGTAATATCGGTAAAGAAACCGAAGTGGCTTAATACGAACCAATCCTTTTATTGCATCTACTTCTTATCTAAATAAAAAAAACATCAATCGGTCTGATTGATGTTTTTTATTTCTTGGCCGATGGGTGATTACATCAATCGGCTGATCAAATCTTCTATTTTTAGTCCTTCAGCTTCCGCTTTATAATTTCTAACCACACGATGACGAAGAATAGGTAGGGCTACTGCTTTTACATCTTCGATATCCGGACTAAATTTACCATGCAATAAGGCATAACATTTAGCGCCTAAAATAAGGTTTTGCGAAGCCCTCGGACCAGCGCCCCAAGAGATATAGCTGCGCGCAAGGTCTGAGCCTTGTTCGTTAGGACGAGTTTTGTGTACTAGTCCAACCGCATATTCTAACACATTGTCAGGTACAGGTACTCGTCGCACCAACTGCTGGAAATACAGGATTTCAGCACCTGTCATTACCTTCGGAAGGTTCGTGGTCTTGTCGGTTGTGGTATTTTTCACAACGTTCAATTCTTCTTGGAAGCTTGGATAATCAAGCCAAATATTAAACATAAAACGATCGAGCTGTGCTTCAGGTAGTGGGTAGGTGCCTTCTTGTTCGATTGGGTTTTGCGTAGCCAATACGAAAAATGGTGCAGGTAATTTGTGTTCTACGCCGCTAATGGTTACGGTGCGTTCCTGCATGGCTTCCAACAAGGCCGCTTGGGTTTTAGGTGGTGTACGATTAATCTCATCCGCAAGAATGATATTAGAAAACAAGGCGCCTTTGATGAATTTGAAATTACGGTGTTCGTCTAAAATTTCAGCCCCTGTGATATCACTAGGCATTAAATCGGGTGTAAACTGAATACGTTTGAAATCGAGATCAAGCACTCTAGAGATTGTGCTTACCAGTAAGGTTTTTGCTAATCCCGGAACGCCCACCAACAGACTGTGTCCATTACATAATATCGAAATGATGACGCCTTCTACTACTTCATGCTGACCAACGATAACCTGTCCGATGGCGCTCTTTAAATCTGAAAACTTTTGTTGTAACGCCTTGGCGGCTTCTACGTCTGATGTATACATGTTTCTTCTGCGTCTTTTATTGTTTAAGGTTCAATATTAATTCTTTTTTGCTTCTGCGCTAGCGTTTGTCCATTTTTCAATATTCGGACAATGTTGGTATTCCGAATCGACCATGACATAAAAACTTGAAATATGATCTTTCAGCCATGTCATCAGATAGGTGTTTTGTTTTTCTGAAAAAGCAACCTGCTGAATTTTGCCGTAATCGTCTTTCAGGTTGGCTTTATGTGGTTCGGTGCGGCTTCTCAGATAAAGGATACGAACGAGTTTGTCGCCTGTTTTGCTATCAATATATTCGACAGGTTGCGAAAATTCACCCACTTTCATGTCATTGATAGCGATGGCAACAGATGGTTCCATGTCTTCGGTTAATAACGATGAAGAACCTGTTTGTTGATTGGTAATCATACCGCCGGTTGTTTTAGACCCATCATCACTCGAATATTTACCTACAGCAGCTGAAAACAACATGGTGCCGGCCACTAATTTAGCTCGCACACTATCGGCTTTTGTCAAGGTAAGCTTTACCATATCATCGGTAATAACAGGTTTTATCAAAATATGACGAAGCTTGGCTTTTTCGCCCTGACGGTTCACCATTTGAACGATATGATAGCCAAAGGATGTTTTTACCAGTGGAGAAATTTCACCGTTCTGTAATTTGAACGCAGCGGCAGCGAATTCAGGCACTAAATCATCACGACCCATGATGCCGAGGTCACCGCCATTATCTCTACTTCCTGGATCTTCACTGTAGATACCGGCCATCACATCAAATGATGATTTGCCTGAAACAATATCCTTACGGATTTTCTCAAGCCGTTCAATGGCATAATCTTCAACTTCTTTATTGATATCAGGTCTGAAAACGATTTGACCAACTTCGATGGTTGAAGGGTAAAATGGGAGACTGTCTTTTGGGATCTTTTCGTAAAATGCTTTTACTTCTTGTGGCGTTATTTTGACAGTTGAAATGATTTGTCCTTGCATCTTTTGGAATTGCATCTGTTCTCGCACGATTGGTTTATAATCGTCTTTCAATTGGTAAACAGTGCGGCCTGAGATTTCTTGAAGCTTCTCTTCAGATCCATATTGGTTGACATAATAGCGTATGCGATTTTCAATATTGCCTTCTACCTCATCATCCGTTACAAAAACACTGTCGCGGTCTGCTTGCTCGGTGACGATTTTTTGACTCAATGCGTTTTCAAGGAATTCACATTTCATGGTTTCGGCCGCATTCGGATTTTCGCGTTTGTATTCTTCAAACGACTGCTCGATATCAGATCGGAGTATAATTTTGTCGCCGACGATTGCAATCACCTTATCGAGATTTTCTTGTTGAGCCTGTGCTGTCAATACGAGGGATACTAAAAGCACCTGTAACAGCAATACTAGTTTGAAATGATTCTTCATAAAGTGCGCAATTTACACACAAATGACGAAGCCGTCGCGCTTATTTTTATTGATTTAACAAAGATTTTTGTCTTGAATGAGCCTTGTATATTGGCGTTCGTGATTGGAGTTTTGACCTTGCCCATGTTGAGCATATTGCACGAATCACAAAAGAACAACATCGATTTCTACGTATCGTTTTAGACGCTTAGAAACAGATAGCAGACGGCATCTTGCCGCATAAGGTGAGGACTTACTTTTTCTTATTTTCAATGTCTTTCAGTAACTCAGTAGCCGGGATATATATCGTCTTCCCGTTTTGACCGAATACTAGCGATTCGCCGTGCAGTGCCGATTCGCGGACCAATTTTTCGTAAGCCATCCTGAACCCTAACATGATTTTATCACGTAGTTCTTGATTCTCTTTGCTTATTGTTCCATGCGTAATCATTCGGCAAGTAATTGAATTTGATTCCAAAGGTATTCTATCAGGATTGTATTAGCAAGTAATTTTTCACCACCCGCTATTTGTTCCAATGAGGCATTGGTGTTATTCGTCACGATCCAGTAATCGACAATGGGTATATACAAATGGATGAGGTTCTTGATGCCGCGGTGATATCTACGTTTGATAATGTCTGATGGAATATGATGTCCGCCTTTGGCTACTCGTTTGGCCACACGTTCGATGGCTAACTCGTAACTTTCAAGCCAACCATACATCAGCGTGACTTTATATCCTTTGCGATGTGCATCGTTGATCATGGATACATAGCTGCGCGTTGATAAGGTTGTTTCAATCGCAAAATCAACACCGCTTTGTAGAAGCTCATCAATTCTTGTCAACATAATCCTGCCGGCTTCAAAGGCAACAGACTCCACATTGAAGGGTGAAAGTCCGCGGGCGATATTATCTGCATTCACGAATTCGCGACAATGCAATAACTCCGGAAGGATTGTCTCACTTGCGGTTGTTTTTCCAGCCCCGTTACAGCCCGCAATGATGTAAAGATTCGGCATAGTATCTTGAATGGCCAAATATACTTATTAAGGATGGAGAATCTGAATTCAAGTTCTATTTTTGCGCATCATGATACGCCTTACGAAACCTGAATTGGATATATCGTTGTGCTGGACTCCGCAAGAGTTGCAGTTTTTTGAAACCTACAAGGATGCAAGGAAGGATGATATATTGGATATGTATAAGAACAAGGAGGTGCAGGTGACGCAAAAAATGATTCATCAAGTATTTGCGAGGCAACAAGTCAAAACGAAACTTCCATTTTTATTTAATCTTTCTGAAATTGTATACCCTGCAACATTGAGTCTTGAACAATCTTCTTCTCAGGAGACAGCCGCCTACAAAGCGTCGTTATTTCATGGCGATTTATTTATAGACCTATGCGGCGGTTTAGGTATCGATAGTTATTTTCTTTCCGAAAATTTCAGCTCAGGTATTCTTGTCGAGCGTAATCCTAAATTAGCGGCCATTGTTTCGCATAATTATGCGTTGCTAAATCGACCACATGTTCAATTTGCCTGTGGTCAAGACGCCTCTGATTTTTTATCTACTTATGAAGGCAATGCGGATTTAATTTACATTGATCCTGCACGAAGAAATGATCATGGCGGTAAAATAGTTAAACTAGGCGATTGTGAGCCCAATGTGTTCGCATTAATGGACAAGATGTTTGCCATATCAGGCACTGTATTGATTAAGACGTCGCCTTTGCTTGATATTCAATTGGCTGTAAACGAATTAAACTATGTGAAAAAGGTTTACGTGATAGCTGTTGAAAATGAATGTAAGGAACTACTTTTTCATTTAGAAGATAAGTATGAAGGCGACCTTGATATTCAGACGGTCAATCTTGAAAAAGGAAAAACTACTCTTTTTTCGTTTGGTGTAAAGGAAGAAAAGGAAGCTGCTACTGTTGTAGGTGAAATTAAGAAGTACTTGTATGAGCCAAATGCGGCCATTATGAAATCAGGAGGATTTAAATCGGTCGCGCTGCAATTTGGACTCACCAAGATGCACACGCACACGCATTTGTATACATCAAACGAATTAGTAACGGATTTTCCGGGAAGAAGGTTTGACATTCTCGCCATCACTAAGGTCGATGCGAGAGAGGTGAAGTCGATTATACAGGGCACTAAGGCTAATGTGAGTATTCGAAATTTTCCAGGATCGGCACAGGAATTAAAAAAGAAATTGAGTCTATCTGATGGAGGTGATTTTTATATTTTCGGCATCACCGATTTGCAGGATAAGAAGGTTTTACTGATTACGAAAAAGGTAGTGTAATGAGCGTAGTTATAGAATACTTAAAATTTTGTTAGTCTTTATTTGTTTCATTTAACTGATGATCATTAAGTTTACATTTGAAAAAATAAAAACTGAATACCAATGCGTAAAATTATCTTAAGTGCCGGTTTGCTTGTAAGTATGGCAGCTGTGCAATCTTGCGGAGAGCAAGCCCCAATGGATCCAAGTGCTGTGCAGGCGAAAGTTGATTCCTTAGCTGCAGGCAAAATTGAAGAAGCGACAGCGAAAGCAACGTCGGATTGCGAAACCCGAATGGCAACCGAAGTGAAAGCGATGACTGATTCAATTGTCAATGCCACTAAAACAGCCAATGCCGCTCAATAATTTTCTTCACGAACATAAAATCTAAAAAAAATGAAAATAGTACAATATATCATGCTTCCTGTGTTGACAGGATTATTATTTGTAGCCTGCAATACAGAACCCAAAGGTCCTTCTCAGGCTGAATTAGACACGCAAGTTGAAGCCAAGGTGAAATTGGCTACCGACCAATTGAAAGCAGATTGCGACAATCGCATCAATCAGGCCGCGCAAGCCCAGGCAGATAGTTTGTTGGCAGCAGCTAAACCAACAGCTAAGCCGGTCACTAAACCAATTACTCCGGCACAACCTATTAAAGCAGCACCTGCAACACCCAAGGTTACTGAGACACCCGCACCTCCTGTAAAATCTAATCCAACTATTGGCAATGGTAAGCCAGTTATGGGCGGTTCTAAAGATCCGAATGAAGTTGGTAATGGTAAGCCGAAAGTGGGTGGTATTAAAGATGAGAATGGGAAAGTGGATGAAAATAAAGTAGGCAATGGTAAACCCAAAATGGGAGGGAATAAATAAGTAAGTTAATGACAGAAGAGTAAGAGGTTGATGTATTCAACCTCTTTTTTTATGGGCGTATGGAAGATTTCCCAACGTATGTGTGCAACATAAAAAAAAGCTACGTTTTGCGTAGCTTTTTTTATTAAATCGGGTTAAGTACATTAAAATGTAATTAATTATTTTGTTCCGGAATAAGTACAAGTGTTAGATGTTATTCCGTCATTAATAGTATATGTAATTGTGATCGTATTTCCAGTGATTGAACCAGAACCAACAGCAGTTACACCTGCACCAACTGTTTGATTAGGAATTGTAAATGAATTACCACCAGCAGCAGCAATAGCTGTGAATGACTGATTGTAAAGATTTTGGATATTGAATTTTAAAGGATCACTATTTGCAGTGATGGTGATTGAATACGTGTCGCTTCCTGCTGTGCAAGTTTCAGTTCCTGAATAAACCCCGATGAACTTTGTACGTGATAAGGTTTCACAAAGTGTTCCTTCATAACCTGATGGACATGCACAAGTGCCATTAGAGCAAGTACCACCATTGGTACAAATCACATCTTTACAAGCATCAGGATTGCAAGATGATACTAGGACTGCAGCGAATGTGCCAATTGAAAGTAACGAAGCGAAAAGAATTGATTTTAAGTTTTTCATATTAATTATTTTTTTGTTTGATACAATATTCGTTGAATTGGGTTTTAAAGCCAAAACTATTTTCTGATTTGACATCTTCTTTACATTCGACGATCTTTTAATCATCTAGTTTCAACACCGCTAAGAAGGCTTCCTGCGGTACCTCTACGTTGCCTATCTGACGCATTCGTTTCTTGCCTTCTTTTTGTTTTTCCAGCAGTTTTCGTTTACGGCTGATATCACCACCATAACATTTGGCAGTGACATCTTTACGCATAGCGGAAATGGTTTCACGCGAGATAACTTTGGCGCCAATAGCGGCCTGAATGGCTATCATAAATTGCTGACGTGGTAATAATTCTTTTAGTTTTTCACAAAGTCTTCTGCCAAAATCTTGCGCACGGCTTCGATGTATCAGGGCGCTTAACGCATCCACATTTTCACCATTCAACAGAATTTCCATTTTTACAATATCACTGTCGCGATTTCCAATCGGGGTGTAGTCAAACGAAGCATACCCTCGCGTTTGACTTTTTAACTTATCATAAAAATCAAATACAATTTCTGTCAAGGGCATTTCGAACATTAATTCAACCCTTGTTGGTGTGAGATAGGTTTGATGATGCAACATGCCGCGCTTACCAATACATAGTGTCATGATATTGCCGATATAGTCGGGTTTGGTAATGATTTGGGCTCGAATATAGGGTTCTTCAATTCGTTCAATCCTGCTTGGATCGGGCATTTCAGAAGGGTTATTGACCTGGATAATTTCTTTCTTCGTGGTGTGTGCAATGAAACTAACATTCGGTACCGTTGTAATAACCGATTGATTAAATTCTCGTTCAAGTCGTTCCTGAATGATTTCCATATGCAATAGGCCAAGGAATCCGCAACGGAATCCGAAGCCAAGCGCTTGTGAAGTTTCAAGTTCAAATGTGAGCGAGGCATCATTCAATTGCAATTTTTCCATGCAATCTCTTAATTCCTCAAATTCGTCAGTCACAACTGGGAAGATGCCAGCGAACACCATAGGTTTTACTTCTTCGAAGCCATTGATACCGATATTGCATGGGTTATTAGCGAGCGTTAAGGTATCGCCTACCTTCACCTCTTTTGCATTTTTAATGCCGGTTATAATATAGCCTACATCACCTGCTTTTACTTCGTTTTTGGCTTCCATGCCAATTTTTAGAATGCCAACTTCATCAGCAAAATATTCTTGACCCGTATTGAAGAACTTCACCTTATCACCTTTCTTAATAGATCCGTTGAATATTCGGTAATAAATGATAATTCCTCTAAAACTATTAAAAACGCTATCAAAGATCAATGCTTGCAAAGGCTCTTCGATATTGCCTTTTGGTGCGGGTATTCGTTCTATAATAGCGCTGAGTATTTCTTCAATGCCAATACCGCTTTTGCCGCTTGCGAGTAAGATTTCTTCTTCCTTGCAGCCAATCAATTCAACGATTTGGTCTTTTACTTCAGGTATCATTGCTCCTTCCATATCAATCTTGTTGATAACAGGGATGATTTCCAAATCATTTCCAATCGCCAAATACAGATTAGAGATGGTTTGTGCCTGTATGCCTTGTGATGCATCCACCAATAGCAAAGCGCCTTCGCAGGCTGCTAGGGCGCGACTTACTTCATAACTGAAGTCGACATGGCCGGGTGTGTCAATAAGGTTGAGCGTATATTCGACGCCTTTATATGGATAGTTTATTTGAATAGCATGACTTTTAATCGTGATGCCTTTTTCCCTTTCCAAATCCATATCATCCAATACCTGATTCATCATCTGACGCTCGGTAATGGTTTTGGTATATTCAAGCAAACGATCAGCCAAGGTGCTTTTGCCGTGATCGATGTGAGCAATAATGCAAAAATTTCTAATGTTTTTCATTGTATAATAGGGACAAGACCTTTTATAAGGCCGAGCAAAAGTAGTTCCATATGACGAGTAAAAAAAATCCTGATTATTTCTAATCAGGAAGGATATTCATGGAGGACAGCTTGTTTACCAGCTATCTACATCGCCTAAATTTGTGTTGACACTGAAATCAGTAACCACTTTCGGTAATTCAGCCGGTGCTTCAACCTCTTCAGCATCTGATGACTCTGCTTGAGCTTGAGGTTGATTTTCATTGTATTCTGAATATTCGTGATTGAAGGCATCAAAATCGAAATCAGGCATTAAGTCTGTTTTGACATAGTCAATGGTTTCAGTTAATGCTTTCAGAAATTTATTAAAATCTTCCTTGTACAGAAAAATTTTGTGTCTGTCATAACCGCCATCATTGAAGCGTTTTTTACTTTCAGTCAAGGTCACGAAATAGTCATTCGTGCGTGTAGACCTGACGTCAAAAAAGTAAGTCCTAAGCTTTCCTGCTTTTAGTCGTTTACTAAAAATAGTTTCGTTATTTCGTTCGTTGTTATTTTCGTAAGGCACAAATAAATGATTTTGATGTAAAAATAATGACCTTCAAATATACAATTTCTTACAAATTGTCAAAACTATTTGACAATCTTTTTCTAGGGTCTTCGCCTTCTTTTTTACCTTCTTCACCTTAATTTTTCAGATTATTTTTTTATTATAAAGTTTGAGTTTACCTTAGCCAATTAAATTAAAAATTGCTTTACTAT
>CAIRSV010000222.1 GCA_903881265.1 uncultured Bacteroidota bacterium | reverse complement strand
CTTCCTCAATGTAAAATCAAAAGATATTTCCGAAACCTATAAAATAGTATTAAGTAGTAAATAACGTTTGCTAACAGCGTGCAAGCGCCATAACCCTGCCGCAGGCGCAACACAGGGTTACGGTCGCCTGCACGCGAAACGGTGAATTTAATAAAAAAGGGTTGCCCATAGCGACCCTTTTTTTATTGCGTCAAAGGAACCTACTTAAAATAAAAAGAAGCCTGATGTGAAATAAGAATTAACTCGAGGCCACTGCGCGTCATACGATTCGCAGCCTTCATTTTGTTCGGCATAATCACCGATTCTCAGGGCACTTGTCGGACATTCCTAAATAAACAGACACAAATCGCGTTCAGGTTCTTACATTTGTGTTACTAATTATAAACCCCACTGCGAAGGTTATGGAACAAACAAACGTTTTAACACCCAAAGATTTTACTACCGATCAGGAAGTACGTTGGTGCCCCGGTTGCGGCGATTATAGTATTTTGAAACAAGTGCAGACTGTACTTCCCACATTAAATATTCCACGAGAGAACATCGTCATCGTTTCTGGTATCGGTTGCTCATCACGTTTCCCTTATTATATGAACACCTATGGCATGCATTCCATTCACGGACGTGCAACAGCCATTGCTAGTGGATTAAAAGCAACCCGACCTGAATTGAGTGTGTGGATTGTAACAGGCGATGGCGACGCCATGAGTATCGGCGGCAACCATTTGATTCATATTCTTCGACGCAACTTCAATGTGCAGATTTTATTGTTCAACAATCAAATCTATGGCCTTACGAAAGGACAATATTCTCCTACAAGTGAAGAAAAGAAAATTACGAAGTCAACACCATTCGGCAGTATCGATCATCCATTCAATCCAAGTGCCCTTGCCTTAGGCGCTGATGCAACCTTTGTGGCCCGCAGTATGGACCGCGATGTAAAACACCTGCAGGAAATGATCCGTCGCAGTGAAGCCCATCACGGCACGTCATTATTAGAAATTTATCAGAATTGCAATATCTTCAATGATGGCGCCTTTGAAATCTTTACAGAAAAATCATCGAAGGCTGAAGAAGCCTTATTTGTTGAGGATGGCAAACCAATGGTTTTCGGTGCCAATCGCTCTAAAGGTATTCGCATGGATGGCTTTACACCGCAAGTTGTAACGCTAGGAGAAGGTTATTCAGAAAGCGACCTTTGGGTGCATGACGAAAAGGACCTCAACAAAGCGCAAATACTCACGCGCTTATTTGACAACCCAACAAGCGAGCATCATTACCCACGACCGTTTGGTGTATTTTATACAAACGACAGACCTTGCTATGAAGACAAATTGCACGAGCAAATCAATTATACCATCGACAAAAAAGGGATCGGTGATTTGGACAAGCTGATTGCTGGTAACGAGACTTGGACTGTGATTTAATTCCTGTGATGCGAAACAATAGTAAGTATTTCCCATTTTTCTTTTGTGCAATGTGCATAGGATGGTCGTTCATATCTTCCTGCTCGCAAAACAGTGTTTGCTTGGAACCACAAGCGCTTTCGATGCGAGGCGGTTTTTATACCAAGGATACGGCCAACAATAATCAAGATACATTGCTGATTAACGCCAACCTGAGATTTGGTGTAGGTTATTCGTTTTATCAACAACTAAAAAATAGCAGCAAGTTCAGCTTCCCGCTTTCGCAAGACAATGATACGATCGAGGCTATCTTTCAATCAGACTCCGCTTCGCTAGCAGCCAATACTATCGATACGATGCAACTGATCTATCGTCGCGAATTATATTTCATTTCAGTGGCCTGTGGTTATCAAACCCGATTCACCCTACAAACAGCATTCAGCACAAATCATATCATTGACTCGGTGCTAATTGCCATTCCTGATATCAGTAACGAAACAAAAGAACACTTGAAAATCATTGTCAAAAAATAATCCATATCCATTACTAAAGCTTCTTGTTTGCGCTTGTTTTCTTATGATGACAGTCAGTCCACTGATAGTAAGCGCACAAGAAAGCCTAGCGTCTGATACCACATTAATAAGCGGCATAAAAAAACCAACGGTAAAAGGTCCAACCTTCACGAATGTCAGAGTTGGTATTGATCTGTCGAAAGTAGCATCCTCATTCTTGCAGAAACAATATGATGTAATAGAATTTCAAGCGGATGTCTATTATAAAAAAGACTTGTATTTCGCAGCTGAATTCGGTGCGGGCAACTCGCTAGTCGACAATGATTTTCTAACCTACAAAAGCAATAACACATTTATAAGCCTCGGTTTAGACAAAACGTTTTTTGCAAAAGATTTCAGAGGCGATTTTGATAACGCCTTTGTTGGATTACGTTATGGTGTTGGATTAATCAACAGAGGCGAAGCCTCCTACTCGATTCAAGACATTGTTTGGGGAAACACGCAAGGACTCATACCTGCCGAACATTTTATAGCGCATTGGCTTGAACTGACAGGAGGATGCAGGATGGAACTCATGAAGAATATTTTTGTGGGATGGAATATACGCGCTAGAACGTTTATCAATCCAACGAAATTTGAGAAACTGCCGCCATCCTATGTTGCAGGCTATGGGCGTGGCGATAAGAACAGCAACTTCGGATATAATTTCTATTTACTTTATGGCCTTGGAAAAAGAAGGTAGCAAAAAAATCACACACATATTTTATGATGCCGCTTCGAATTCGTAGCCATCAAACAATTCGCATATGGATGATAAAAAAATAATTCGCGCATGGACCTATTATGATTGGGCTAATTCGGCTTACTCGCTGATTATCACATCCGCTATTTTTCCTGCTTATTATACTGCTATTGTTCCGAAATCAATCGAACTTTTCGGACGACATTTCAATCGATCGGCAATGGCATCATTCTCCATTTCATTTTCATTTCTCCTCATCGCCCTTCTTTCGCCTATCCTCTCATCAATGGCCGATTACAAGGGAAATAAGAAAGCCTTCATGCGTTTCTTTTGCTATCTCGGTTCATTGGCGTGTATGGCGTTGTTCTTTTTCGAGAAAGACAGTGCAGGTCAACCCAATGTCATCTTCGGTTTAATCTGTTCTATCATCGCCTCCATTGGCTATTGCGGAAGTATTGTGTTTTACAATGCCTTTCTTCCTGAAATCGCATCGAAAGAAAAGCAAGATGATGTGAGCGCCAAAGGGTTTGCGATGGGGTATATCGGTAGTGTTATTTTAATGGTCGTCTGCTTTATGTTCATACTTCTTAATGATCATCTTCAGTGGGGATTAGGCACCTTGCCCGTTCGACTTTCGTTTCTGATGGTAGGCATATGGTGGATAGCCTTTGCACAGATTACATTTAGCACATTGACTGACACAAGGAAAGAACATGCAAATAATCACCGTTCCATCTTACTCAACGGTTATAAGGAACTTCAACAAGTATGGCGCAGTCTAACGCATGCACCCGAATTGAAAAAATTTCTCTTGGCCTTTTTCTTCTTCAATATGGGTGTACAGACGGTGATGTATATGGCCACCTATTTTGCTAGTGATGAATTGAAAATGGAAACGACGCAGCTATTGACAGTCGTATTAATCATTCAATTAGTGGCGATTGCTGGTGCGCGGTTATTTGCAAAACTCTCTGATTCAAAAGGAAATACATTTTCGTTAATGACACTTATCATCATCTGGATCGGCATTTGCATTTCATCGTATTACATCAAGACAATCATTCAATTTACTGCACTCGCTTTTTGTGTCGGTATGGTCATGGGCGGCATACAATCCCTATCTCGCTCGACGTATTCGAAACTACTACCACACACAAAGGATACGGCTTCTTATTTTAGTTTCTATGACGTATGTGAGAAATTTGGCATCGTTATAGGCACCCTTTCGTTTGGCATCATCGCTGAAAGTCTTGGTGGCATGCGCAATTCCACCATCGGATTATCAGTCTATTTCATCATCGGTTTATGCTTATTATTTCGAATGAAGAATATACGCGTGGCAACGATGTAAATCTTATCAATGGAGTGCTGTTGCCCTCATGATTTTTCAATACTTTCGCATTTTATATTCCTTAGCAACAATGACATTATTGACAGCAACCAATTCAGATATTCGCGTGCAGCTGTTAGACCTGACAGAATATTTTTTCCGAAGGAAGAACTTATCTTAGATAGTTCTATTTTTGCCCCATGAAATTGCATACAATCAATACAGGTCTTTTCAAACTTGACGGCGGCGCCATGCATGGTGTTGTGCCTAAAAGCATGTGGAACAAAGTCAATCCCGCGGATGAAAATAATATGTGCAGCTGGGCTATGCGTTGCCTATTGGTCGAAGATGAAGGACGATTGATCTTGATTGATACGGGCATGGGTCATAAACAAGATGAAAAGTTCTTTAGCCATTTCCAACCTCATGGCGATGATACGGTAGAGAAGTCGTTGACTTCATTAGGCTACACCACCAACGATATAACCGATGTCTTCCTCACGCATTTACATTTTGATCATTGCGGTGGTGCTATCAAGCGTGATGGTGAAAAACTAGTGCCTGCTTTTGCAAATGCAACGTATTGGAGTAATGAAACGCATTGGAATTTGGCCTTACAACCCAACATAAGAGAGAAGGCTTCTTTTCTCAAAGAAAATATTTTACCTATACAAGAAAGCGGGCAGTTGAAATTTATTGAAGCAAAAGACGATACTGTTTTTACCAAGCACATCAATATAAAAATGGTGCATGGCCATACCGATTCGATGATGCTACCGTTGATCAATTATAATGGGCAAGAAATTTTGTATTGTGCCGATCTCTTACCGTCGTTAGCGCATCTTTCATTGCCTTGGGTAATGGGCTATGACATGCGCCCATTAAACACGTTG
>CAIRSV010000221.1 GCA_903881265.1 uncultured Bacteroidota bacterium | reverse complement strand
TCGGAAAAGATGATTTGATAATTTTTCTCCGTCAGAATACCCAAAATTTTATTTCGGGTGGTTTGTGCTTTCGGAGAAACGATTGCTAACTTTTCATTCAGTAAAGCATTCAAGAGTGTTGATTTACCTGCATTTGGCTTGCCAAAGATGCCTACGAAACCACTTTTAAAATCTGTCATTACCACAAAGATAACAAGAAGAGTTGGTGTGGGAGCTTTTTTATACTACCTTCGCCCCGCGAGGTAGAGCAGCGGTAGCTCGTTGGGCTCATAACCCAAAGGTCACTGGTTCGATCCCGGTCCTCGCAACAAAAAATAAATGGCAAAGTTTATCTTTGCCATTTTTAATTTCATCTATTATGTCTTTATACACTGTGGCCGTCGTAGGCCGTCCGAATGTTGGAAAATCAACTCTTTTTAATCGCCTTATCGGCGAACGCAAAGCTATTGTAGATGATGTGAGCGGTGTAACCCGTGATCGTCAGTATGGCGAAAGCGAATGGAATGGCAAACATTTCCATGTAATCGACACCGGTGGCTATGTGGCCAATGGCGATGATGTGTTTGAAAAAGAGATTCGTCAACAAGTTGAAATCGCCATCAAAGAAGCGAGCGTGATTTTATTTGTGGTGGATGTCACCTGTGGTATTATGGGATTGGATGAAGAATTTGCACAATTGCTTCATCGCAGCCGTAAACCCGTTTTATTGGTGGTGAACAAAGTCGATAATAGTCGCCGTCAAATTGATGGGGTAGAATTTTACAGTCTTGGCTTTGAACATCTACATTTCATTTCATCGCTTTCAGGCAGCGGTACAGGCGATTTGATGGATGATGTAACAGCACTGATGACAGACCCTACAGACGAGTTGATTACCGAATTGCCTAAGATCGCGATTGTGGGTCAACCCAATGCAGGTAAATCGTCTATCTTAAATGCGTTGGTAGGACAAGAACGAAATATCGTTTCTGAAATTCCGGGTACTACGCGCGATAGTATTCATACGCACTATAAATTGTTCGGGAAAGAATTCATTTTGATTGATACAGCCGGTCTACGTAAAAAAGTTCGGAGAAAGAAGATATCGAATTCTATTCAACGATCCGCGCCGTCAAAGCCATCGAAGAAGCTGATGTCTGTATGTTGATGATTGATGCAACAAAAGGTATGACTTCGCAGGATGTCAATATTTTTAGTTTGGCCACACGCAAAGGAAAAGGCGTTGTGATTCTAATGAATAAATGGGATCTGATGGAAAAGGAAACCATGACAAGTAAAAAGATTGAAGAGGAAATCAAACATAAGATTGCACCGTTTACCGATGTGCCTATCTTATTTATTTCTGCGACAGAAAAACTGCGCATCCACAAAGCAATCGAAGAAACCATCGATGTGTTTGACCGACGTCAACAAAAAATTCAGACCTCCAAGCTGAATGAAATTATGCTCAAGGAAATATTGAATTATCCAGCGCCAATGTTCAGAGGTAATGCGGTTACCATCAAATACATCATGCAATTGCCAGTTGTCGTGCCATCATTCACCTTCTTCAGTAATCATCCCGACGAAGTGAAAGAACCATACAGAAATTTCCTTGAAAACAAACTACGTAGCCATTTCAATTTCAAAGGCGTACCGGTTCGATTGTTCTTCCGAAAGAAATAAATCGTTTCTGTCGTCTGAGATTATTCATTCCATCAAGCGTTTGTTCTATCATCAACAATAATTTTACCTTACTTTTGTGGGCAATAATGTAAGTATGAAGAACTATCTATATCTCCTTTTAGGCACACTCTTTTTATATAGTTGCAACAGCGGCTTCTCTGTCAAAGGCACGCTAGAGAATATGCCTGAACAAAAATTTAGGTTAGAGGAATTGGCAGTTGATGGCAATGTATATGTTGATTCAGGAAAAACCAAGGCAGACGGATCCTTTGAATTCAGCAACAAATCAGGCGAAGAAGCGCTTTATCGCCTCAAGTTTATGAAAGGCAAATACATTTTGTTGGCATTAAAAAATGGAGACCACGCAACAATCACCGGCGATTGGAACACCCTAGAAAATTATAAGATCGAAGGTTCGTATGGCAGTATTGCCGTCAAAGGTTTTTTAGTCAACCTACGCGAAAACATCAAGGACCTCCGCACGATGGAAATGATACTCGATTCTATCAAAGCACATCCTGAACGTGATTCGTTACGGGCCTCTGCCGAAGCGGATATTAAAAACATCAATACACAGTTTCTTAGCTATGTGAAACAATTTGCTGATACAACAAAAAGTGTTGCAAGCGCCTTGTTTGCAGTCAATATTATCAATCCTGCCATCGAAGGACCTTACGTGACTTCATTCTACCAATCAGTTGGAAAACGATTTCCAGACTCCAAGACAGCCAAGGCATTTGCCGATCGCTTTCTGAATAAGATGCCTGCAAGTCCGGTGAAATCTGCTGGTGAAAAAGCGGGTAAAGCGGCACCAGATTTTTCAGCCACTACGCCTGATGGAAAATCACTTTCGCTAAGTAGCTTCAAGGGTAAATATGTGTTGTTAGATTTCTGGGCTTCTTGGTGCGCACCGTGCCGCCGCGAAAACCCCAATGTGGTTGCAGCCTTCAATCAATTCAACAATAAAAACTTTACTGTACTCGGTGTGTCGCTCGATACCAACAAGGATAAGTGGACCGAAGCGATTGCCAAAGATGGTCTCGCATGGAGTCAGGTAAGTGAATTAAAAGGTTGGGGCAGCACGATAGCGCGAGATTATGACATCGAAAGCATTCCTCAGAATTTTTTAATTGACCCGAACGGCATCATCATTGCAAGTGGCCTGAGAGAGGATGCCTTGATCAAGAAATTAAGTGAGGTACTAGGCAATAAGTAATACTTGTTGAAAAAGTCAATCGCTAGATAGTATTCAATCAATCGCTTCGATACAATTTTCAATCTTCTGCTATTAAATACTTCGACATCATATCATTATCACGACGGGCGATTAGCAACAATAAATTGCGATCGAATCTCACCATTGCCATCATTGCAATCGGCATCACAGCGTTGATTGCTATTATCACCGTGATTGAAATTTTGAAAGGAACTATCTATACCAACTTCACCAGTATGGGTTCGAATACCTTCAACATCGCTTCGCAAAGTATGGTATCCAAATCGAATAATCGTGGCAAACGACGACACAGCAATCAGAATGAAGAACAGAATCGAATTAAGCTCAATGAAGCTGAATACTTCAAGCAAAATTATCATTACCCATCAACTGTCAGTTTGAATGTGATGGCCACTACCACGGCAACTATCAAGCGCAATAATAAAAAATCGAATCCGAATATTTTTGTGATGGGTGTCGATGAAAATTATATGAAGGTCTCGGGCACCACGCTCACTGTGGGTCGTAATTTCAATGGCTTGGATGTTTCTAGTGGGCAAAATACTTGCTTGCTTGGACATGGTATTGCTAAAAAATATTTCAGCGATATCGAAGATGCGCCCAACGGATTCATTTCAATCGGCGATACGCGTTACCGAGTCTTAGGTGTGATGGAAAGCAAGGGTTCGAGTTTTATAGACCGCACCGATAATATGGTATTGATTCCATTGAATAATGCAAGACAACGTTTTAATGTGTCACAAAAATCATATGTCATCAGTGTGTGGATCAATGATATCAATGCCATCGACATAGCCACCGATGAAGCTGAAGGATTAATGCGCAATGCCAAACGGCTCGACGCAAGGCACGAAAATAATTTTTCGGTGAATAAAAATGATGAAATTGCTACGACCTTGATCGACAATTTAAAGTATGTCACCATGGCCGCGAGTGTCATTGGTCTAATTACGTTATTAGGTGCTGCCATCGGTTTGATGAATATTATGTTGGTTTCTGTGGCCGAGCGCACGCGCGAAATCGGTGTATCAAAAGCCATTGGTGCCAACAGCGCTACTATCCGTATGCAATTTTTAACTGAGGCTGTCATCATTAGCTTAAGTGGCGGTGTAATAGGTATCATTACTGGCATTCTTATTGGTAATACCTTATCGTTCTTCTTTCATTCGCCCTTCATTATCCCTTGGCTTTGGATTGGTATTGGTATCAGTATATGTATGGTGGTGGGTTTGCTTGCCGGTATTTATCCTGCATTAAAAGCAAGTCGATTGAATCCGATTAATGCGTTGCGATACGAGTAACTTTTCTATTCGTTGGGCTATTGTTACTGTTATCACCAATAATACGTTAGCACTTCTCTGTTCGTTTGCGAACCCATTTTATCTGTCGTTCGACATGCCGCAACGCCGAACATGGCAAACAGCACAAATCGTCTCACTAGATACAGTCTACTTGTATAGGTCTTATTCGCTCGGCAGACTCCGTAATGCCTCATTAAGCATCCCATCGGTTGGCGCTAGCTGAAGACCTTTCATCCAGTATTCACGTGCTTTGCTAAATTCACGCAGACTAGCATACGCTGTTCCAAGATCATAATATAGAGCCACATTTTGTTTCATATACGGGAATGCTTTTCCCATCCAATAAACGGCTTGCTTAAAATCTTTTTGTTCGATACACTTGATACCGCGTTTATGAAAAGCAGTACCTAGTATACGACTGATTTCAGGTAAGTCGGGATCTCCAGCAGCTAATTCAGGCATATGAGACCAATACACTTCGGCACTATCAGCACCATATTTATTATACATAATGATGCCCATATTTTTATAACCTAAATCATACCGCGGATGTATTTGTAGTGCTTTTCTGCCATATCGAATGGCACTATCAAGATACTGAACAGCTACTTTTTTATTACAAGGCCATTCACTCATTTCTGCTAATAAACTAAACGCATTACCATTCAACATCACACTATTAGGGTTGGTTTGCACATCAGATAAACTCAAGGTGTAATTATTTTTCCAAGCTGGATTGCGTGCTAGTGTGCGAAGTGAATACATAATCAATACAGGTATGAAAAGCACCATCATCCAGTTGTAATTGATCTTACGTTTATTATTAAACAACCAATAACAGCCATAAACAGCTAACATACTAGTGCCCAACGATGTATGATACACAAGACGTTCACCCATCGTTGCGCCGATATTGAAGAATATATTATTGATTAAAATAAGATGAAGAAAGGCAAACGCCAGTGGAAAAGCTACCTTGTTTTTTTGTTTAATTAAATACATAAGTGCCAAGGCAGAACCTACTAAAATAAACAGACCAAACCATGGACCAATATCAGTAAACGATTGATAAGGAATCGAATTATAACTGTAATCGCTGCTCATCTTCAATGGATACATCAAGAGCAGCAAATACTTGACATTAAGAAATAATTTCGACGCCAACATTTGCATATCACTCGCCAGTAAGTAAGGGTTGTCGAGCAACTCGCTAACTTCATTCGTATGCGATCCTGTGCCTTCGACTACGCCGCTGCGTAATGAATAATAGATACCAAAGGTGACCACAAGACCCGCCATAAAAGTGAGTACTTGTTTTAATGTTAACTCGTGATAATACAAATGAAAACATAATGGAATTATAATCAATAACGTCACGCCATACTCTTTACTCAGCAAAGCCACAAAGTAGAAAACGGAGGCCAGTAAAATAAATTTCAATTGCTTGGTTTCTGCATAAAGAAAACTCCAATAGCACGTCATCACCATAAACAACAAGGAGAGTATTTCATCGCGACTCTTAACATTCGCCACAACTTCTGTATGTAAGGGATGAACAAGAAAAAGTAAGGTAGTAATAAAAGCCAGCAGCGCATATTCTTTAAAAATAAACCGTCTAAGAAATAAAAAAATCATACAAGCACTTAGTATATACAGCAACACACTAACTACGTGCCGCATGGCCATACCGCGTATCATCACATCTTTTTGATCGACCACACCATTGTGGTTCATATCTTCTGCGGCATCTTTCATACCATTTTGATTGAGGTCCCAAGAATTTTCCTTCAACCCATCAGGCAGTGTGCCGATAAACTCTTGTTCAATTGCAAAGGTGACAAGTGATAATGGACGAAAACGCCCGCCTGCGAGATTGGATGTTCGATTGGATGATTTATAATAACTTTCATACGCGTCTTTGGTCATAATATCACCAATGCCACTAACCCCTTTTAATACATATTCATTTCTACAAATCAAGGGTTCGTCATCGAAAGCAAATTCATGATGAAATGTATTGCTATACAAACCTAATCCTACTACGATAAAAACAAGATAAGGCCACCAACCTTGCAGAAACGATCCAATCCAGTTGGACTCCACGTGTGTGCTCGTTGCAATAGGTTGCTTATTAATATTAGCCTGATTCGATGTATGTGTAGATTTCTTGCTCATAGTCTGTACAATAATACAAATTTTTATTTTTGTGTATAGCCATAATTATTTTCCCGTTCATTTTTTTACTATCGCTATCTATTTTTTGTTGTGGCATATTGGATGTCATTCACCAAGAATGCTTTTCATAGCTATGTGTGACAGACCCTTCAAGTAGGTCATCTCACAAGTCTGCCTCCTTGAATCGACTCAGAGAATCCAAAAAAGATTTCTTAATTTCGTGTTTCTCAATTTCCAAAGTATGAAATACACAAAACTCGACTCAAAACTGTTTATCCATAACAGAGGACGCTTCATTAAAAAAATGAAAGCCAACTCCATCGCCATCTTCCACGCCCATCCGAATCTGCCTGAAAACGGCGATGCGCAATATCATCTGAAACAAAACTCAGAAGTGGTATGGCTTTCAGGTGTGGTGCAAGAAAAAACAATGGTGGTCTTGTATCCCGATAATCTCGATAAAACCTATCGCGAAGTCTTAGTGATTCTTCGTCCGGATGAAGTGCTTGAGAAATGGGAAGGTCATAAACTCACAAAGACAGAAGCCACCGATATTTCAGGTATTAAAACTGTTATCTATCTCGATCAGCTAGATGCCATGTTGCAAGCATGGA
>CAIRSV010000220.1 GCA_903881265.1 uncultured Bacteroidota bacterium | reverse complement strand
GTAGTCGGGTATCTAAAAAATGAAGCTTCTGGTCAATTTGGTAACCTTTCCGTAACAATTTGGTAAAATTGGTAACATTATGATAATATAAAAATAATGAATTAAAAGTCCTCCTTTTCAATCTTTGTGGTCTGAAAATTAAAAATGGATAAAAAAATTTCAAAATCGATTGTAATATTCACTTCGATTTTGTTGCTGAACGTGCTTTCCGTAGTCTCTTTCGCTCAAATTATTGAAATGCCGGAAACCTTGGAGGATAAAATAGACACCTTGTACAACCGCACAGAAGCCTTGATGAGCGACATGGATTACATTAAAAAATTGAAATTCAGTGGATATGTCCAAGCGCAATATCAACTTGCTGACACCGCGGGTGCTAAAGGAAATTCATATGCCGGTGGCACTTTTGATGCGAATGTCAATAACAGATTTTTACTTCGTCGTTCACGTATTAAAATGTCATACGATAATAACGATGAATTCGGTAATACCATTACCCAAATTGTGATGCAAATGGATTTGTTTTCAAGCGGAACGGCTGTCATCCGTGATTTCTATGGAAAATTTACTGATCCATGGACACGTTGGTTTGGTATTAAAGCAGGTGCGATGGATAAACCATTCGGTTATGAGGTTACGTACTCGTCTGGTACTCGTGAAACGCCAGAGCGTGGTCGTATGAGTCAACTATTGTTCCCGGGTGAAAAAGATTTTGGCGCTCAGTTTGTCATTCAACCAGTGAAACAATCGCGTTTTAATTTCTTTAAATTAGAAACCGGCTTGTATAATGGAGCGGGGGTATTGAATAATGATTTCGATAAGATGAAAGATTGGATTAGCCGCCTTTCATTCTTTAAATCTAATTTCAATGAAACCGTAAAATATAGCGGGGGCTTGAGTTATTATAATGGAGGTCATAAATATGGGACTAAAAATAATGTTGAATTGTCAACCCTGGCAAATGGAACTAAAAGCTGGATGTTGAAAGATTCAAACACAACGAATCTTACAAAAATTGGCAAAGCCATCTATTATGGTGTGGATGCTCAAGTAAGTATCGATTGGAAAGGTGGTTTGTCAACCTTCAGAGCTGAAGCCATGATGGGCCAACAACCTGGAACTGCAAAATCAACCGCTACACCACGTACCTTGGTGACCGAGGATTTATATTTGCGCAACTTCAACGGAGCCTATCTATATTTCGTGCAAAATATCTTACATACTCACCACAACATTATGGTGAAGTATGATATCTACGATCCGAATACCGACGTCAAAGGAACAGAAATAGTTTCTAACCTAACATCATCTGATATCAAGTACTCGACCTTGGGCATCGGTTATCTTTTTAACTATGATCAAAACTGGAAATTCTTGATTTATAAGGATTTCGTAAAAAATGAAAGCACGGGCCTGAGTGGCTATACCACTGACGTGAAAAAAGATAACGTGCTTACCTTGAGACTTCAATATACATTTAATAAATATCAATAATACGTAGAAACATGAAAAAAATCTTATTTGCATTATTCGCACTGACCTCAGTTGTAAATGCACAAACAGTTAAATTAAAAGGAAGTGATACCGTTTTGCCTTTGGCGCAAAAGGAAGCAGAGCAATTCAATAAATCTGGGAAAGGAAAGGTCAGCGTTACCGGTGGCGGAAGCGGTGTTGGCATTGCTTCATTAATAGATGGCACCACTGATATTGCGTCAAGTAGTCGTAAGATCAAGATGGATGAAAAATTGAAAATGCAAGATGCAGGAAAGAAATATAAAGAGGTGATTATTTCAAAAGATGCCTTGAGTGTAATCGTTCACCCATCCAATCCTGTTCAGCAATTAACACGTGAGCAAATCGAAGGAATCTTTACAGGAAAAATAGCCAACTGGAAGGAAGTAGGTGGTAGCGATATGAAAATTGTTGTGTATAGTCGTGAAACAAGCAGTGGCACGTACGAGTTCTTTAAAGAATTTGTTATGAATAGAAAAAACTATGCCACTAGCGTATTGAACATGCCTGCAACTGGTGCTATCGTGCAAAGTGTTAGCCAAACAAAAGGTGCTATTGGATATGTTGGTATGGCGTATGACAATGTCTCTGTTCGACAATTGAAAGTAAGTTATGACAAGGGCAAGACATATATCATGCCTAGTATGGCAACTGCAAAAAATAAAACCTATCCAATTATTCGACCCTTGTATCTTTATTACAATGTAAAGGATGAAGCTAAGATTAAGCCGTTTATCGACTATTGTTTGAGTGCCGCTGGGCAGCAAATTGTTGAGAAGACAGGTTATGTGCCATTGAATTAATTAGGCTATTGTCAACTAGATAAAATTGGTTATTGATACGAAGAAAGAAAATGTTTAAAAAATTAAGTCAGAAAGTACAGGTAGGTGTCTTAGCTATTTGCAGTCTTGCAACTAGTATCACTGTTATTTTGATTATAATTTTTCTTTTCAGTGAAGGCATTTCGTTCTTAGGCATGAAACCCACTGAAGAAGGCTATGTGTTGGCTGTTAATACAAAGAATAACCTGAATAGTATCAGTCCTGAATTATGTAAAAAGGTGTTTGACCAAGAAGTCGATAATTGGAGTCAATTGGGTGAAAAGGATATGCCGATTGAATTGGTGAACTCCGATCAGATTGCTACCTTGTATTCAGAAGAAGCGATTGGCAGTGAAATGGAATACCTTGATACTTGTTATAATGATTATGTGTCGAAACACGTCGGGGTGTTTGCCGTAATGCCTAAAAATTATGTTACATCAAAATTTAAAGGGCGTGTTGTTGAAGTGCAGGAAAATTCTATCGCGTCATTCGTTCGTGGACGCGAATGGTTTCCAACAGCGAAACCGATTGCTCAATTTGGGATTTTGCCATTATTAATGGGAACGCTGATTGTTAGTCTGGGTGCTATTCTTATCGCCTTGCCTTTAGGTTTGGCTTGCGCTATTTATATGTCTGAGATCGCAAAGAAGCGTCGACGTAAGATCATGAAGCCTTTGGTTGAATTATTGGCAGGTATTCCAAGTGTGGTCTATGGATTTTTCGGATTGATTGTCATCGTACCGCTTATTCAAACACTCTTTCATCTCGATGTTGGTGAGACGGCGCTTGCCGGAAGTATCATCCTAGGTATTATGGCCTTGCCAACAATTATCACGATTAGTGAAGATGCCTTACGTAATGTGCCCAATGCGATGCGTGAAGCAAGTTTGGCCATGGGTGCTACTAAATGGCAAACAATCTATAAAGTAGTTATTCCATATGCTAGTAGTGGAATCACTACGGCTACGGTATTAGGTATTGGCCGTGCAATTGGCGAAACGATGGCCGTGTTGATGGTTACAGGTAATGCCGCTAACGTGACCTTAAATTATCTTAAACCTGTGCGTACTATTCCGGCTACGATAGCTGCTGAACTCGGTGAAGCGCCAAGCGGGGGTATTCACTTCAAAGCCTTGTTTGCACTTGGTTGTATCTTATTCTTGATAACGATGTCGATTAATCTCTATGTTAATTTTGTTTCAAAACGACGAGGTGTAAAATAATGAAGGCTATTACCAAACAAAAGATTGTATTCAGTATCCTTAAAGTGATGAGCTTTATGGTGATTGCTATTTTATTCCTGATTATTGGTTTTATTTTTATCAAAGGCATCGGCGTTATCAATTGGGGATTCATTTCAAAGATGCCTGAAGAAGGTATGCTGAAAGGTGGTATCCTTCCCGCTATTGTTGGTACCTTATGTCTCATCGGAGGCAGTATGCTCTTCGCCTTTCCGATTGGTGTTTGCAGTGGTATTTATATCAATGAATTTCTGAAAGACGGTCCGTTGAAACGCTTCATGCGGCTGATGACCGATAATTTGGCGGGTATACCCAGTATAGTATTTGGCTTATTTGGTATGGCCTTATTTGTCAATAAATTAAAGTTTGGCGACAGTATTCTCGCAGGTTCGCTAACGCTTGGCATTCTTGCATTACCCGTTATCATCCGCACCACCGAAGAAGCCCTTCGCTCGGTCGATGATTTGCACCGTCAGGCTAGTTATGCCTTAGGCGCATCAAAATTATACACTATCAAGAAGGTGGTATTACCCATTGCCTTACCGAATATTATTACCGGACTGATTCTTGCCATTGGTAGGGTGAGTGGTGAAACGGCGCCCATCTTATTTACGGTGGCCGCCTATTTTTTACCTAAATTACCGCATAGTTTGTTCGAGCAAGCGATGGCGCTGCCATATCACCTTTATGTGTTGGCTACGAGTGGCACTGATATTGAAAAAGCAAAACCAATGGCTTTCGGTACCGCCCTCATTCTAATTACTATTGTACTGATATGCAATCTGCTGGCAAATTTGATAAGGGCTAAATTCAAAAAAAAGTAAGCAACGATGATACAAATAAAAAATGTCAACTTTTATTATAAAGACTTTCATGCATTAACCGATATCACCATGCAGATACCCGACAAAGCGGTGACTGCCTTCATTGGGCCAAGTGGCTGCGGTAAGTCGACCTTGTTGCGTTTGATTAATCGGATGAATGATTTGATTGATGGTACGCGCCTTACAGGTAATATTTTGGTTGAAGGTCAAGATATCTACGATAAAAAAGTTGAGGTAGAAGAACTGCGCAAAAAAGTGGGTATGGTCTTTCAGAAACCCAATCCATTTCCTAAATCCATTTTCGAAAATGTAGCCTATGGTTTGCGGGTTCAAGGCATGAAGAATGAGACCGAAATCAAGGATAGGGTAGAAGATGCTATTAAAAAGGCAGCACTATGGAGTGAAGTAGAACGTATCCTTAATAATAACGCCACCAACTTATCGGGCGGTCAGCAACAACGACTTTGCATTGCTCGTTGCTTGGCCGTTGAACCACACGTTATTTTAATGGACGAGCCGGCTTCGGCCCTCGATCCAATCAGTACGGCAAAAATCGAAGAACTTGTACTTGATCTGAAATCAAAATACACCATCGTGATTGTCACCCATAATATGCAACAGGCCCTTCGCATCAGCGATCATACTGCCTTTTTCTATCTGGGTGAATTGGTCGAATACAATACCACGCATGATATCTTCCACAATCCGGCGCAAGAAAAGACAAAAAATTATGTAACAGGCCAATTCGGTTAATAACATAATCATTCGATAATATTAATCAATCGTTCGTAATATTACTTTTACATACTCTTAAAAAATACAAGCAATGTCATTCAACACAATTCTAAATTTTTTCCAACCCCGAGACAGGGTTTTTTACGGACTTTTCGAAAAGGTGGTCGAAACCAATAAGGTGATGGCTATCTATCTGAATGAGTTTGTCAATACGTCTGATTTTGAAGCACGTGAGGCGGTCCTAAAGAAAATTGAAAATCTAGAGCATCAGAATGATGAAAATACACATCAGATTTTTACCGAATTAGGAAGAAATTTTATCACACCATTCGATCGTGAAGACATCCATTATTTGGCTTCTGCCTTGGATGATATTGCAGATTATATCTACGCATCAGCAAAGAAAATTAATTTGTATAAAGTGGATCCTCGTGATAAAGGCATTCACAAAATGGCTGAGCTCATCGAACAAGGAACTGAAGCGATTCGTATATCTGTATTGGAACTTCGTACGATGAAAAACATCGGTATCATTACCACGGCACTTGTTAAAGTAAATAGTCTTGAAAATCAAGCTGACGAAGTGTATGACACAAGCATAGAAGGCTTGTTTGCGAATGAAAATGATGCTAAAGAAGTGATCAAGAAAAGAGAGATTTTTCATGCACTAGAAACGGCCACCGATAAATGCGAGGATGCAGCGAATGTCATCGAAAGTATTATCATTAAATATGCGTAGCATCATTACGAGTTAAACGTTAAAGCCAAATTGATATGATAACATGTGATTTATCTATCAAATTTCTTTCTAATTTTTAATACCTACTAACCACCTAATTTACTATACATGTCTTTACTTCTCGTTATCATTATCCTAGCACTGATTTTTGATTATATCAATGGATTTCATGATGCTGCGAATTCTATCGCTACTGTGGTTTCAACCAAAGTGCTGACGCCATTTCAGGCGGTATTGTGGGCGGCCTTTTTTAATGTCATCGCCTTTTTTATCTTCAAGGATCATGCAGTGGCCAATACAATAGGCAAGACTGTCAATTCAGATTTTATTACGCTTCCAGTTATCTTATCGGGGATCATTGCAGCAATCGCTTGGAATCTTCTTACCTGGTGGTATGGTATCCCGTCGTCATCCTCTCATACCTTGATTGGTGGCTTCGCAGGTGCAGGTATTACGCATGCAATTCTTACAAAAGGTTGGATGCCTCTTTCTGATATGGTTGACATTCACAAGGTGATTCAGATTTTCTTATTCATTTTCTTGGCACCCTTTGTTGGGATGTTTATTTCTATCTTTTTTAGTGTCGTCTTTGTCAGCCGTAATACTTGGTTGAAATCAGCTATTCTGTTGGCGGCTTCAGTAGGTCTTTGGTTTTTGTTTCAGCATTTTCAGGAGACTAAAATCAACGAGAATATCGCCAAATACTTTAAGGTTGATAAGTATAAGAAAGAAATGGTGAAAGATACCACTCGTGTAAAAAGCTATCACGAAGCAGTAGCGAATGCAGCAGTCGCTGAAAAATTTGTCAATCAGTATGAAAAAAAGGGGGGAGAAGCAGTCGCAGAAAATATTATTGCCACTATCGATAAGCCTAGTCTCAAACACTTTGAAGTGTCTATTCTAAAAGATAAGGTAAAAAAATTCTTGCAACTTGAACGACTCAAGATACTAGCTGCAAAGAATGAAAAGAAGAACGACGAATATATGCTTGCGCAACGTGGTATGGATAGCATCGCGCCGCTGTTAAAAAAGTATCATGAGATAGGCTATGATAGTATGATGATTGCGATTGCCAATGTGTATCCTATGAGTCCTACAGAAATTGAAGCGTTTAAAAACAAGGTCAATGTGGATGTGAAAGCCGACTTGATGGCAGAGATGAGTAAAGCGAACAATAAATTCCTTCGATGGTTTATGATAGCGGGTCTATTGATTTTCATCGCAGCCTTTTGGTGGACAGAAAAACTCAATCAGCCAAGTGCAGCACGAACCGGTAATATGTTCAAACGTTTGCAGTTATTATCATCAGCGGCCTTTAGTATTGGTCACGGTGGTAACGATGCACAAAAAGTAATGGGTATCATTGCTGCAGCCTTAGTGGCTAATGGCGATTTGACGGATATCAAATCTATGCCTGATTGGATTCCGATAGCATGTTATACAGCAATTGGTTTGGGTACCTTAAGTGGTGGTTGGAAAATTATTAAAACCATGGGCACTAAAATTACCAAGGTATCTCCGTTGGAAGGTGTTTGTGCTGAAACGGCTGGTGCCACCACCTTGTTTCTCACTGAACAGATGGGTATACCGGTATCTACAACGCACACAATCACAGGCGCCATTATCGGTGCAGGTGCAACGAAGCGTTTGAGTGCCGTACGTTGGGGTGTTACTATCAATCTATTATGGGCTTGGGTGCTGACTATTCCTATCAGTGGTATTTTAGCCGCTATCGTGTACTGGATTGTCAGCTTCTTCTTGAAATAGTTTATTCCGAGTAGGATACTACATTCTATGCTGCCATTTGATACGAAGATGCATCATACATCATGATCAGCTACTTTCGTTTATTGATTACCAAGAAATTCCCTGAACCATTTTCCTGACTGCTTTATGATTCGCTCTTGTGTGTTGAAGTTGACATACACCAAACCAAATCGTGGGAAGTATCCTTCGGCCCATTCAAAATTATCAAGTAGCGTCCATACAAAATAGCCATCCACAGCGATACCGTCCTGCTTCGCTCTCAACACCTCGGCTATATGATTCTTAAGGTAGTTTGTTCTAGCCTCATCATAGATGCTTCCATCAATAAGTGTATCAGGAAAGGCAGCGCCGTTCTCTGTAACAATGATTTTTTTAATACCGCTATAGTTTCCGTACTTCGTCAACATTTGATAAAGCGCTTCAGGATATACTTCCCAATTCATCACGGTGGCACTTACATTTCTCTTGTTCGCTTTTATCAGTTTAGCTTGCAGGTAGGGTATGAAATATGAATGTGAAACGATTTCACGCGTATAATTTTGAATGCCGATGAAATCAAAATCGAAAGGCAGTAACGCCTCATCACCCGGTTTGTGATAGTCGTAAATGCGCCGCAAAAATTTTAAATCACTGACAGGATATCCGAGACCTAATGATGGTTCAATAAATAATCGATTGAGCAATGCATCAAACCGACGCGTGGCCAATTCATCCTTGCGCGAAGTAGTCATGGGTTGCAGAAACGAACACGAGAAGGTGCTTCCAATCTGCGCAACGGGTACGTTCGCTCTAATCACACGGGCTCCTTGCGCTTGACATAGAGCCGCATGATGAGCCGAGGAAAGAAAATTTTTCAAACCAATACGCCCTGGTGCATGCATGCCTAAAAAATAGCCTGCTCCAGTAAATACCATGGGTTCGTTTAATACCATCCAATGCTTGATACGATCACCAAATTTCGAAGAACAAATATCCGCATACTGCATAAACCATTGCTCTATGTCGCGATTGGTCCAGCCTCCTTTGTCTTCCAACGCTTGCGGTAAATCCCAATGATACAAGGTGGCCCACGGATTAATATTATTTTCTAGACATTCATCAAGTAGACGATCATAAAAATCAAGTCCTTTTGTGTTCACTTGTCCGGTGCCTTGTGGTATTATACGCGACCACGAAAAGGAGAATCTGAAATTTTCAATGTTCAGATGTTTAAGTAGTTTTATGTCATTCGCGTAGTTGTGATAAAATTTGCAGGCATCTTTTCCATGATGGCCTCCCGTAATTTTCCCTTTTCGATTGACAAAAGCATCCCAAATAGAAGGGCCCTTGCCATCGATATCATGTGCACCTTCTATTTGATAGGCAGCGGTAGAAACGCCCCATCTGAAATCATCACCAAATTCATTCTTGTACTTCATGCATTAATACGACATCGTAGAAATTTCTTTGAGGATGTCTTGAGATGTCTTTGTTGTATGTTGTTGAATGATGCGTTGCAGAATTTGTTCTGTCATATCAGGATAATCAACTTTTACAATCTTTCGATTTAATAACCAATCAGCTATTTTGTCGTGATGTTTTTCTTTGAGACTTTTAAATACAGGTACGCCCATATCCTTCAAGGCGGCCGCATTGCATTGTTGTTCATATTGCATTTTCATTGGGATAACAGCTAATTTCTTTTTAAGAAACAAGGCCTCAGCCGGTGTTTCAAAACCTGCACCGCATAATACACCTTTAGACGACGCCATACTTCCTATGAATTTATCATTTTCAATTGGTTGAATACATACATTGCCAGATACATAACATTTGTTTGTATGCTTGCTGAATACTTCCCAATTGATATGTCCAAAGTTTTTTAGCATTTTAATGATACGAGTATCATCATAGGATGGAAGATACACGGTATAGTGACCTCGATCTTCGATAGGCAATGCCCTGACTTCACTACGTATCACAGGGGTGAAAATATTTTTATCATAGCTATGAAAATGAAACCCATACGAATGGGTTGTCGGTGCATAAAAATTGAGTACGGCTTTGCCAATAAAATCTTTCCGCTTGGGTTTAGGTGTATGCTTATTCAATACTGCACATTGATGACTGAGCGAAATGCAAGGTTTGTTTCGTTGGCGGCAGGCCCAAGCACTCACAGGTTCAAAATCGTTCAAGATGAGATCATACTCTTGTACTGGCAATTTTGAAATATCATTCATCATCGCACGCGTACTCAGCTGCAAGTAAGTAGCAGGCATATCGATGCCTCCATCTTTGCCAAAGACGAAACTCATCCCTTTGAATTGGTATCGTATTGGATAGGGAAGTGCGATGTCTGATTGCGTGCCACTGACTAGTATATCCACGTCAGCCATCTTTTTCAATATTGGAATAATTTCTCTAGCTCTGCTGAGATGTCCGTTTCCTGTGCCTTGTATGGCGTAAAGTATTTTCATAGGGTGTCTATTGTCAATCTTGTTGCATTGTTGAAAATTCACTCACTAAGCTTGCAAAAAGTTCTTTTGTGTTCAACTCAATTGTATCCTGCGCTGTTTCTTGTATACGTCCAGCAAACTCTTCTTCTTGATATTTATAGATTTTCCAAGCGCCCTGATGGTATTCAAGTGAGGTGAGATTTTCGATCCAGTCGCCGGAATTCATATACACAATAGAACCCATTTCATTGGTTATAGTACGTATCTCAGGTTGATGAATATGACCGCAAACCACATAGTCATAACCGTTTGAAATGCCTATATCTGCCGCGGTCTGTTCAAATGAATTGATAAATTTGACGGCGCTTTTCACACTGTTTTTAATTTTCTTCGACAGTGAAATTTTGCCTCTTCCTAGCTTTGTTGAAATGAAATTGGCCGCTCTATTAATTAGAATTAATGTATCGTATCCTACTGCGCCTAGCTTAGCCAACCATCGCGCGTGTTGCATGGTTACATCGAATACATCCCCGTGAAAAATCCAGACCTTCTCTCCTTGTTGTTTGAGAACGAGTTTGTTCACAATTTTTAATGAGCCCATTTTACTTCCTGCAAACTTGCGAAGCATTTCATCATGATTGCCTGTGATGTAATATACCTTAACGCCTTTAGCCACAAGTCCCAATAAATATTTCACGACAAGCATATGGCTCGATGGCCAATAGTGTTTACTGAATTGCCAAATATCAATGATATCGCCATTCAATACTACTTTTTTGGGTTTGATACTTTTTAGATAGGTTAGCAACTCCTTAGCGTGACAACCATACGTACCCAAATGGATATCAGAAAGAATCACAAGATCGACTTCACGTTTAGATGGATGCATGTTGTATGTTATACAAACAAGGATTCGTGTTCAAGAAGACGGTTTGATTTGAATGGCGACTGAAGGGAAAAAAGTCGATGAATAAGAAAGGACGTCATGTTGAATTTAACTAAATCAAGTAAGTGTTTCATTCTTAGAACCATTTGATGTTATATCCTTGTTTGATGTGGCTACACGATTTTATGCACGCACAACTATTTATAATGTATACAATAATGGAGCAAAAGTAATAGGGTAGTATGTCTTTAATCTTATCATACTATCACGGAATTATTATGCTTCATACTCTAAGGTGTGAAGTTTATCTACGTCGTTTGGATAGCACTTGTAGGTTTATTTTTAGTAAACACCTTCGTTGATGTCATAAAAAAAGCAGGATCAAAAGACCCCGCAATTTATAATTAAACAAAAAGAAAATTTGTTAGACACCATTACGTGTCGAGCATATTACTGCTTATTAAATGTTTGCGCATAGTTCAACGCTTTACCATCAACTACTTTCAACATATACATGCCGTTTGATAATTCACCAACATTCACTGTGATTTTGTTTAAGCCTTCTGTTAAGTCAGATTGGATCACTTTGACAGTTTTACCAGTCATATCCAT
>CAIRSV010000219.1 GCA_903881265.1 uncultured Bacteroidota bacterium | reverse complement strand
GCTTCATCGACAGAAAATTGTTGTTCGAAAAATGAATTGCATTCCATGAAACTGAACGGATAGATTGTCAATGCAGTCATCTCATTTGATGCAATATCAAACCATCGATGCGGATGCGATGTGCTTGCTCTGAATCCGTTGGTGGAACCATAACCCATTGAGTAATCTTCGGTGATACCGAGTTCGAGTAAATTTCTATAGGTGGTTGGTACGTTGAAGCGTATATAATGCTGACGACTTTTTGTTGTGTTGAGTAAACTTATTTCTTGTTTGAGTATTTCCTTGTTGTCGTTGCTTTGATATGATGGATGAATGCCGACTGCATAGTGATTGCTTGTCTTCGCTAATAAGGTTTGCATCAACGGATGCGACACGGCATTATTTTTATCGAATGGCCCGCCTCCACTTAATAAAAAAAAGTACACAGGAGCTAGATGATATTTATCGTGTAAGGCATCTAAAAAATCAACGCTGTCGTATGGATCTTTTTGTTGATGGGTAAGTACCTTGATACGTTCTGTTACCTTCGAAATTTTCCCGGCGAATAAATCCCTCAATAAACCACCAGCGTTGCGTTTCAAGCCTTTACCTAAATAGCTGTAGGCAATATCAATATCATACGTTGGGAGAAACTTGCATGGTTTTATGGGAAGTTGAATTGTGGTCGATGTTGATTCAATTAGATTCTTTAATTCCATCACCCAGATATCAACCAAGGGTATGGTAAGAAAGTTGTGTTTAAACGCTAGGCTATCGTTCGCGGGATATCGTTGGTAGCGATCAGGTGTATACGGAAGATATTCTTCGTAGCGCGACACCAAATAAAACGCTGCACTCAACAAATCAAAGGGCAGCTCAGTTTCGTTCGTTGCAAAAAAGATAGGGCGGTTTCTCCACTCGTTTATTTCAATGGACTGCTCATGAATATCAGTTTCAAAAAGTAAACCATGTGGTATAATTGTCAAATTAGTTTCGGGAAAATTATCGTCAGAATAATTGATGATGAATGCAGATGAATCGCTGCATTGCTTTTGATCGGTTGTGATACGAACATCGATATTCAAGATGACACGAAACACGACCTCCGCGATATATTCCAATCGAGGTGATGTGCGTTTGGTGTAAAGGAGAATGGATGGTGTCAAGTAGCTAGTTGAATGATGTCAGTTGATTGGATTGGAAATTGGTACAAGTCAATTTGTTTAATTTCGTTCTTCTTTCCACAGTTGTTTGAACGATTTATGAAACTCCAGTCCATCACGTCGCTTGCCCCAACTATCTTTGAAAACACTGTTCACAACTTTGGTTTTGATATTAGCTCCTGCCATGTCCATCATACTGCGATGAGTCATAGCGAGCTTCCACATTTTCCATGCCGTATTTTCGGTGAAGTCGGTATCGTTTAGTTTCACAGCCAAGGTCCTATTGTAATGAAGCATACCGTGAATATTTATTTTCAATGGACAAACTTCAGTACAATTACCGCAAAGCGTTGAGGCGTAACTAAGATGTTTGAATTCATTAAAATCTTTTAGGTGCGGAGTGATCACAGAGCCTATCGGTCCGCTATACGTAGCACCATACGTATGGCCGCCGATATTTTTATAAACTGGACAAGCATTCAAGCACGAACCACAACGAATGCAATACATACTCTCGCGTACCCCAGGGTCACTGATGAGATTGGTGCGGCCGTTGTCTAACAAAATCACATACATCTCTTTCGGTCCGTCAACTTCATTATTTTTTCTGCCTCCAGTAAAAATGGTATTGTACACAGTCACGTTCTGACCTGTTCCGTAGGTGGCCAATAAGGGCCAGAATAAATTTAGGTCATTGATGGATGGTATCATCTTTTCAATCCCAACGATAGCAATATGCACCTTCGGAAACGCAGTTGTCAAACGGCCGTTGCCTTCATTTTCGGTGACACAAACACCGCCAATATCTGCCAATAAAAAATTACCACCTGTAACACCCACGCCGGCGCTTGTATATTTCGAACGCAATTTCTCTCTGGCGATCAGTGTAATTTCACTTGGTGTGAGATTAGGCTCCGTGCCTAGTTTTTCGTGAAACACGCGCGCGCAATCTTCCTTGCTTTTATGCATGGCTGGCGTGACAATATGATATGGCGCTTCGCCATCGAGTTGCTGTATGTATTCGCCCAAATCGGTTTCGACACTTTCAATTTTATGTTTCTCCAGAAAATCATTTAGATGAATTTCTTCTGTGACCATGCTTTTGCTTTTTACCACCTGCGTTGCATTATGCAGACGACAAATTTCAAGCACGGCTTCATTGGCTTCCTGCGCATCCTGTGCCCAGATCACCTTGCCGCCATTTCGGGTGAAGTTTTTTTCAAATTCAACAAGATATTGATCGAGATGCTCCATCGTTTTCCACTTGATATTCTTCGCTTTCTTGCGGGCGTTATCAAGGTCAGAAAATTGTTTCTTTCCTTTCACGACTGTCTCATTATACTTCCCGATATTGAACGACAACTTACGTTTGTGTTCGATATCCATTGCTTTGATTTCGCTCTTGTTGAGAAAGGTCTTTTTGAGTGTGGGGCTGATACTCATTTGCTTGTGTACGTTGAGTGACAAAAATAGGTTATTTCATTGAGAATTTTGAGACGACAACTGCCGTCCATTGCACCCTTCTTTTGATTTCCCAACTTAAGCCTTACATTTGCAATCAAACTATTTTTCATGCCTCATTATACTTCTCTCGGTCGTATTCCTTCCAAGCGTCATACTCAGTTTAGAAAAGAAGAAGGTGGTCTGTATTCAGAGCAATTATTTAGTACCGAAGGATTCTCATCCAATTATTCGCTGTTGTATCATATTCATCCGCCTACTCAGATTATTGATACCAAGGAACCTACGGATGTGAATCCGCGCATTGCTACCGAGAATATCCTAAAGCATCGTAGTTTTCAAGGCTTCAAGATCGCCGCTGAAAACGATTATCTTACGAGCCGCAAGCCAGTGCTTGTCAATAGCGATTGCCATATTTCATTGGCCGCCCCGAAGGACAGTATGACGGATTATTTTTATAAGAATGCCGATGCCGATGAAGTGATTTTTATTCATGAAGGAAGCGGGGTATTGCTATCGCAATATGGCGAACTTACCTTCAGTTATGGCGATTATATCGTATTACCACGCGGCACTATTTATCAGATTAAGTTCAATAGCGATGCCAACCGATTGCTTATTATCGAAAGCTTTGGGCCGATTCGTTTCCCCAATCGCTACCTGAGCAAATACGGACAATTACTTGAGCATTCACCATTTTGTGAACGTGATATCCGCACGCCACAAAATCTCCATCCTATCGACGAGACCGGTGAGTTTTTAATCAAGGTTAAAAAGAAAGGCTTGTTGTATCCAATTACCTATTCGACGCATCCATTTGATGTGGTAGGTTGGGATGGTTGTGAGTATCCTTTTATTTTCAGCATCCATAATTTCGAACCTATAACGGGTCGCGTGCATCAGCCACCGCCTGTGCATCAGACCTTCGACGGCAAAGATTTTGTCATCTGCTCTTTTTGTCCGCGTTTATACGATTATCATCCCGATTCAATTCCGGCTCCTTACAATCACAGCAATATTGATAGTGATGAAGTATTGTATTATGTCGATGGTGAATTTATGAGTCGCAAGCATGTCGAGAAAGGTATGATCACCTTACATCCGAGCGGTATTCCTCACGGGCCTCATCCGGGGGCTGTAGAAAAAAGTATTGGTAAGAAAGAGACAGCCGAACTGGCCGTGATGATAGACACTTTCCGTCCGCTCTTACTCACCGATTATGCGTTGGGTATCGAAGACAAAGATTATGTCATGAGCTGGGCTGAATAAACCTTTCTGAGTCTCCGACTTTATTTTTTTTCTTTTGGGTGTCAGCTTGTAATCATTACGAATCTATCGTGGCGATGGCACCGTTCATCGTTGAAGCTTCTATCAGCAGATTAGCACAACGGCTGGCGCAGGTTTGCAACCTGTGCCACAATGTTATGATATTTCTCCACTATTCCAAGGTTTGTGTCCTCACAAACCTTCTTCAATCCACTAGCGCGAGAATGAGGCGAAGGAATAGTGCGTTAGCTTCTAAGAATAAAATGCTGGTTTGTGGAGACACAAACCTTGGAATACGCACATAGGCAATGCCTCAATCTCGCGCTAGTAAAGACTAAACTATTCAGTTACTATGGTTGAGGACAAGACCAGCTGAGTAATGTGATTTCGCTACAACGGTGCCAACGCCACATTAGCCTAATAGCGTATCCTTCGCTGACCCCCAAAAGAAAAATCGCCAATTCATCGAATAGTTGATGTCAATTCAATTTTTCAATTAATTTTGCCGCCGCAATACTTGCAAAAAAAATGCTAGCTCCACGCTTGACATTTTTATGCTGAACAAACAACGATAAACAACATAGTATGGAAGCAGTAACCGTTACAGACCCTTTAATAGGCGCCACACAAGATTTTCTTCCTTTATTGGGAACAGATTACGTCGAGCTTTATGTTGGCAATGCCAAACAGGCTGCCCATTATTATAAGACAGCCTTCGGGTTTCAGACCCATGCCTATGCAGGTCCTGAAACCGGTGTCAAAGACCGTGTGTCGTATGTGTTGGTACAAGATAAAATTCGGTTGATGTTGACTTCGCCATTGCATTCAGATCATCCTATTGCCACCCATCATATGAAGCATGGTGATGGCGTGAAGGTATTGGCGCTTTGGGTTGATGACGCCTATGATGCCTATGAGCAAACCATGAAACGTGGCGCCAAATCCTATATGGAGCCGACTACATTGACGGATGCGCATGGCGAAATCCGAATGAGCGGTATACATACTTACGGCGAAGTGGTGCATGTGTTTGTAGAACGTAAAAAGTATAACGGAGCCTTTATGCCTGGTTTTGTGGCTGTCAAAAGCAATTACAATCCAGCACCCGTTGGATTGAAATATGTCGATCATTGTGTAGGTAATGTGGGTTGGAACCAAATGAACCCTTGGGTGAAGTTTTACGAAGATGTGATGGGCTTTAAGAATATCTTGAGTTTCGATGATAAGGATATCTCTACGGAATACAGTGCCCTGATGAGCAAGGTAATGAGTAACGGGAATGGGTATGTGAAATTTCCGATCAATGAACCTGCTGAAGGTAAGAAGAAATCGCAGGTGGAAGAATATCTTGATTTTTATGAAGGCGAAGGTGTTCAGCATTTAGCTGTAGCAACCGACGATATTATTGATACAGTCACGAAGTTGCAAAGTCGTGGTGTCGAATTTCTGACCATACCAACCACCTATTATGATGAATTAGTAGACAGAGTTGGTCATATCGACGAAGACCTTGAGCCATTGAAAAAACTGGGTATCTTGGTTGATCGTGATGATGAAGGGTATCTGTTACAGATCTTTTCAAAGCCTGTTGAAGATCGGCCAACGATGTTTTTTGAAATCATACAGCGCAAGGGCGCCAAGAGTTTCGGTAAGGGCAATTTCAAGGCCTTGTTTGAAGCGCTTGAATTAGAACAAGACGCGAGAGGGAATCTCTAAGTTGCATGGATGTTCCATGGCCACAATGAAGGGAATTCGATCATTAAGTAAATAAATAAGAAACTCGATTTATAGATATCGTTCTCGAATGATGTTCATATGATGCAGTTCGTGTCCGGCAAGGATGTGCACGATGGCTCTAACGCTTAATGGATTATCATTAGAGATTCCGGTTTTGTCGTATGTGCTTTTATCAAAACTTTTAAATAAAGAAAGCGTGCCGCTTCTTACTTGATCGAATTCATCGAGCAAGGCATCGATATCGCGGTTATTAGCAAAGCTGTTACTTGCATACGTATTTTCGTCATAACCTGGTAACGTGGTCTGATCCATTCTGGCAAAACAAAGCGCTCTGTAGCAAAAGATACGTTCGGTATCGATTAGATGTTGAAGTATTTCTTTGATGGTCCATTTGCCTTCGGCGTATCGGTATTCATGTTTCTTTTTTGGAAGGGAAAGAATTAATTCTTCGGTATCCATCATATTGTCTTCCATACATTCAAGCACATCGGCGCCTGCTGGCACGAGCTTGATATAGGTGTCGAAGAATGGGCTGTATTCTGTTTGAAGTGGTCGGCTAATCATTGATATGGTAGTTAAGCGTTATGGGTTAAAAAATGAGGCAAGATAAAAGGATAGTGATTCAACGAAAAATAACGTGCTGTTGTATAAAAGAATTTTTAGCGTTTCCAAGTTTAAAAAGTGAAGCGACTTGCTTTCTGTACCATAACGGCTTATCATTTTCTAGCAATAGGCTAAGCCTTTTTTACTGCCTGCACAACGAGTCATTGTTTGTTCTTTAAAAAAATGACTTTTCCGTCTACGAGCATATTACTTGCGTGGGCTTACATGCTCTTCAATTCACTCACAAGATCTTGCAATACTTTTTTTGCATCACCAAATAGCATCGAAGTTTTTGGTTGATAAAACAAGGCGTTTTCAATACCTGCATAACCTGGTTTCATACTGCGTTTGTTCACGATGACGTGTGTCGCATTCTCCACTTCCAAAATAGGCATTCCGTATATCGGACTTGCAGGGTCGTTCTTCGCAGCAGGGTTTACAACGTC
>CAIRSV010000218.1 GCA_903881265.1 uncultured Bacteroidota bacterium | reverse complement strand
GACGCACAGATTGACGCACAAGCTCGTAGATTTGCCGTAAAAATCTTCCTGTCACATTACCATGCTGTAGCATTTCAGGCTCATCATGGTGAACCAGCACCTCGTCCATACATTATTGCTCACGGCGATCATGTACACGAGATTGCTATTCCAGGAAATCCATTTACAGATCTTTAAGGTTTATTCCTTAAGACAGGTTTAGTTATATACCTGAAATGAACCAACGCTAGCTTGGTTTCTTAAATATAACAGCTAGCATTTATCCCCAATATATATCCTTTAAGGAGGATTATTATGTATACACTAGCACTTGCTGTCCTACTTGGACTTGTTGCTTCACAGGTTACTTCGTTTGTTCTTACAAACGTTCCTGCACTTAACAAAATTCCAGTACTCAAGACAGACGATAACTGGTTTATCGCAGCTTCCATTTTGCTTGTATGGCTGACCGATGTTTCAATTCTTGGAACTTTCGGAATGTCTGCTTCTGCAGAATGGATTGACATTGTTGGATCTGGCCTTGCTGTGGCTGGCCTCGCCAATGGTGTCAATGCTGTTTTAAATTGGCTTGACAAGTAATCTTGTACCAGGGGTGCGTCTGGTTTAAAAACGCACTTTTACAAATGAATCACCACATGTAATTAGTAACAAATCATGAAAATGAATCAATATCCCCGACAAGTAACACTTGGCCCGAATGAATCAGTCATGCTAACCAGTAACACGAGGCGAAAATGAATCACTGAATTATCTCCTGTTCTGGAGAGACTTGTAACAAATAACATAACCTATTAAATTAAGGAATAATAATGAATGATCACTATCCTAAATTGTTATCTGATTTTGGATTAACAGTTGACCAATACAATACATTTGCTAAAGAAACTTATTTAAAACCTTTTAATAAATTATCAGCAGATATGTGGTTTGGCACTTGTTGCGGCAGACCGATTGATAATTTTAGCGAAATAGCTAGAATTAGAAATTTAAGTCCCACTACTGTTCGTCAACATATACGTCGCGTTATAGAAGCATTAATTGATTACATTGAAGCACAAAAACGTGCTGTCAAACTCGCTCAATATAAATCTATGGAAAATGATTTATTCAGACTATCTTTAGCTTTATTTATTGAAAATGAAACACCTTTCATTTCACATCAAACATATAAGGAACACAAATATGACTAACATTAATATCAACTACATCCAAGAAGAAACTCAAAGAGTAAGTCAATACCTTGAAGATTCTTTTAACAAATTAAATCTTACATTTAATACTCCTGATCAATACTTTAGGGTTATGGAAAACTGGTCTCCAAAACAAGACCCAGCTTACCTAGACATGGGTGCAGGTCAAGTAACTCTTTACTGCTACCCTAACGGAAAAACTTACGCAGTAACTGGAACCCAAGATGCAGGAACTTATACTTACGTAGTAGAAGGACTTCAAGCTGCTTTATTCTTGGTTCAATACTTTGCTGACGATGGTATTTCAACTTGGTATTTAACTCAAAATACAGTTAACAATAATAAGGAATAACAATGCTTAATATAATTAAAACTATTAGCCCTGAAAACGTTGCTAAGATTGTTGAATATCTTGAACAAAATATTGAACCTAATCTTGGCAAAGACGTTTC
>CAIRSV010000217.1 GCA_903881265.1 uncultured Bacteroidota bacterium | reverse complement strand
GAAATCTATAGACAAGAAGTATCAAAAATCTTCCTACACCGTATTTATGGATGTGGAGGAAAACAAGCTACATCATTTTGATGCATTAAATTTCTATGTTAAAAGTATGTCGATAGACAAACATGTCACTGTTACACTCAAACGGATAATGGCTGATGTAAAACCCTTTGATACGCTGATAGTAATGCAACCCGTCAAAATAGACAGTTTGAGAAAATGCTATGCCATACATGAAATAGAAGACGGCTATCTTGCCATAGGTATCAAAAGAGAACCAATTCAAAAATAAAAAGGCTGTCTCATTTCTGAAACAGCCTTCATACAAATATGTATTAAATTAGAATTTTTCCATACCTGAGAAAAAGAAGTTTCCTTCGATCATCGCATTTTCGTCGCTATCGCTACCATGAACAGCATTTTCACCGACACTCGTTGCATATAATTTACGGATCGTTCCTTCGTCAGCATTCGCAGGATTCGTAGCCCCGATCAAGGTTCTGAAATCGGCCACCGCATTTTCTTTCTCAAGGATTGCCGCAACGATGTGTCCACTGCTCATAAACTCACACAATTCACCATAGAAAGGTCTTTCTTTGTGCACTTCATAAAACTGCCCAGCAGTTTCCATTGAAAGTTTAGTCATTTTCATGGCTTTAATTCTGAAACCAGCTGCATTGATCATGGCCAAAATGGCTCCGATATTTCCGGCTTTCACTGCATCCGGCTTTAGCATTGTAAATGTAATGTTCGACATAGTATTTTTTTTGTGGCGCAAATGTAAAACAACAGAATGAATTAAAACACTTCCATAAAAAATACATTTTACAATCGATGTCTCACACAACTAGAACTATTTCTTTGGTAATTATAAAAAAAGTGGCGGAGTAACCCAACCACTTTATAGAATTTAGAAAGAATAATTCTTATCGAATCAGCGTAAGATCGCCTTTCAGGAATTGTGTTCGGCCGTTAGGATACGAAACATGCATCATATAATAATAGACCCCAAGGTCCTGATCTTTTCCTTTATACTTGCCATCCCAACCCTTGCTAATGTCGTTGGTCGAGAACACTTCATTCCCCCATCGATTCATGATAATAAAATCCTGCACATTAATCATTTTACGCGTTGTTACTCTAAAAATATCATTCACCCCATCTCCATTCGGCGAGAATGCATTTGGCACAAACACGTCCTGCATAATCACATGAATGTGCACAGAATCTATCTTAGGGCAGCCGTGATAGAGGCTCACACCGGTAACGACATACGTAATATCTTCTAAAGGCGTTGATACTGGATCATTACTCTGACTGAATCCAAGGTAATCGGTAGGCGTCCAAAAGAGAAAAGGCACAGTGCCCTCCACCATCAACTGAACCGATTCGCCTAGAAAAATTGTCGTATCATTATTCAACAAGTTCATTGTGAAGGGAGGTTCTATTGTTACAAGCACATCAAGTGTATCTTGACAGCCGTGCGGGTCCAAAAGAACCACATAATATGTCGTAGTACCTAATCCTGTTGCGATAGGATTCGGACAATTAGCACAACTTAGATTGGTTGACGGATACCACAAATATTGTCCATTCCCACCTGTCACCCATAATGGCACTGGTTGGGCGTCACAGACTATTGTATCTGGCATAATGCCCCCTGCAGCGAAAGGCCAAACCTGAACATGAAACTGATCAGTTGAAGTACAACCTGCATTAGGCGATGTGACAGTGAAGTCGATATTTTGAGAAGTAGTACCCACAAACGTTGGTGAATAACCAGACGTATTTATCAAATCAGTTGATGGCAACCAACTTAGACTATAATTGAATGGAGGTGAAACGATCGCATTAATGACTGGCTGTTCACCTTCACACAATTCAATATCTGGCAAAGGATCTATAACCGGCACTGGATCTGTTTTAACCATAAAGCCTCTTGTGACTGGCGTGCACGTGGCATAGGTGCCTGTTACTGTATAATATTGCGATCCGGCTTGCGAAGGAGTGATAGTCGTGTTTAATTGATTTTGATTTAATACACCATTTGGAGGTGTCCATAACATAGTGATACCGGCATCGACTTGACCATTGATTGTGATACTTTGTCCAAGGCAAATTGCGGTATCAATATTATTAAGTGTGAAAGAAAGTGAGTCACGGATTTCAATTGTAATGCTATCTGTGATGACCGAATTACATCCACTTAGCACATAAATTTTTATATATTCAGTACCTTCGGCAAGACCATCCTGAAACGCGTATAAGCTTAATTGTCGTAACGTATCGGCAGTATTAGGTGTAAATATCACGGTATCTTGGAGATAGGTATAATCCGTTCCGTTGCCTGCATTACCCTGAATAAGAAAATGAACAGTATCAGCCACAGGAACGCCTAAAATGATTTTTCGTGTGAGCGTTAATTTAGCGCTGTCGCAACCTTCGACAATATATGGATTAATCGCACTGAGTCCGGTTTGAAGTTTAACACTAACAACATTTGAAGAGAAACTTCCTGCTTTCAAAAAAACACCTGAATCAAGAATATGATCACCCGCATCAGAAACTGCTAGTTTTAGATGATAGGTTGAACATGGCATCACAGGTGAAATGGCTGTAAGTATATGCGTAAATCCAGTATAGGTAACTGTTGAGGTCGGGTCGGTTGTAGGATTTAAATTAAAAAGGGCATTGTTGGGCGGGGCGCAAGGCGACACAACGGAACCACAAGGATTTGCCGTAGAAGCATTAATGGTATTGACACCTACGGGGCAATTGGTCCCTGGCACCAAGGCAATATTTTGGGCCCCATTCAAATATGGACCTACAATGCCTGGTCCGCTAATAAAAAAACCAAATACATCAAAGAAGTTAGTACAAGTAAACCCAGGATATTCTTCAGAACCAAATACATAATCAAATTTCACAGTATCTCCGATGGTTACAAAATCAAAATCTAAAATACAACGATCCCGAGTGGGACTTGGGCTTGATAGCATATCCAAATCAGGATCATTGCCATTTCCAGTTGTCCACGTTGTGGTGCTGGCAAACAACGACGACAAGCCGTTAGCACCGGTGCCTAATGCATTGGTTGCGGCCCTTCCTGACGTTAGAATAATACCACTGTCAATACCCAAATTGCTTGAAGTGGCCGTGAATATGCCATTCGCAATACCCTCACAATCTAACACAGGATTGCTGATGATGACCCCTGTACCAATAAGCGTTTGTGCAAGTGTAGTCGCCAGTTGGTTATCAACTACTGCAATCTGAGCGCTAGATGAAACAGAAAAAAAAGACAAGCAAAAAATCCAATTGAAAAAATTTCTCATACTATTTCAAATTTATTGTGAAAGACGAGATAAAGTTACAATAAGTTGGCAGTATTTCACCTAATCAAAACATCTATTTCTCCTTTAGTTCCTTACTTTTGCGGTACTTCAAAAAATAGCTATGCTTAGTATTTTCAGGAAAGAATTAAATTCCTTCTTCAGTTCATTGGTCGGTT
>CAIRSV010000216.1 GCA_903881265.1 uncultured Bacteroidota bacterium | reverse complement strand
CTGTCGAATTGTAGTAATAACTACGGCCCGAATCACTTCCCTGAAAAACTAATTCCATTAGCTATTTTCAATATGCGCAATAACAAACCGGTTCCTGTTTATGGTACAGGTGAAAATGTTCGCGATTGGTTATTTGTAGAAGATCATGCACGCGCGATTGATACCATTTTTCATAATGGACGTGTTGGTCAAACTTATAATATTGGCGGTTTCAATGAGTGGAAGAATATTGACTTGATCCATTTGCTGTGTTCTATTATGGATCGTAAGCTTAATCGTACTGAAGGTGAAACTTCTAAGCTGATTACCTTCGTGAAAGATCGTGCAGGACATGATTTACGTTATGCCATTGATGCGAATAAATTGAAGAATGAATTAGGATGGGAGCCTTCGTTACAATTTGAAGAAGGGTTAGAACGTACGGTTGATTGGTACTTGAAAAATGAAGAGTGGTTGAATCGCGTTACTTCTGGGGCTTACCAAAATTATTACGAATCACAATACGTGGCTCGTTAATAGTTGTTAAGCGCTTTCCATAATTGAATAGCTTCCTTCGCCTCTTTTACATCATGAACTCTAAGGATTTGAGAACCTCGTTCTAATGCCCAGGCATGAAGGACAGTGCTTCCATTCAATGCATTTGCAGCGTCTGTCCCCAATGTTTTATAGATCATCGATTTTCTTGAAATGCCCGTTAGAATGGGCTTATGCAATTGGTGAAACAGTTCCATGTTTCTCAGTAACTCGAAATTGTGCGCTGCATTCTTGCCGAAACCAAAGCCTAAATCGATAATCACTTCTTCAATTCCCATCACTTTAAGCTGCGCTAATTTTTCTTGAAAAAAACGATAAACCTCCTGTGTGATATTGTTGTAGCTTGGGTTAAGTTGCATATCACTTGGCTTACCTTGCATGTGCATTAATACGTACGGGACTTTTGTCTTTGCGGCAATATCTAAGATAGAGGCATCGATACTGCCGGCAGAAATGTCATTGATAATATTTGCGCCTGCATGAATAGCAGCTTCGGCTACCTTGCCATAAAATGTATCAATTGAACAGTGAACATCCGGATAATGTTTCTTTGCTAATTCAATTGCTGGCATGACGCGATCTATTTCTTCTTGAACGCCGACTTGTGTGGCGCCAGGACGAGTGGATTGTCCTCCGAAATCTAGTATCGTAGCGCCCTCATTAATCATAGCTTCAATTTTGTTGGCTATTTCAGTGCTAGCTTGTACACGACTTTCACTATGAAATGAGTCAGGCGTACAATTTAGAATCCCCATTATCTGAGGCTCTTCTAATGAAAAGAAACGACCTTGCATATTGATACTTTGACTTATACCGCTTTTCATTCGGTAAAGGTCTTATATTTTCTTTAAAAATTGTATCTTTAAGCTATCACTATGTCACTCGAAAAAACGATAACTCAGTATAACGAAGCAGTAAATATCTGCTCTTCCATTTTCTTTCTTAAAACAAAAGACTATGGTACTGCTTGGCGCATTTTACGTTTGAGCAGCATCACCGACCAAATTTTTATTAAGGCTAATCGCATTCGCACAATACAAGAAAAGGGCGAAATGAAAGTGAATGAAGGCGTTGAAGCCGAATTCATTGGCATTGTCAATTATTGCGTCATCGCCTTGATGCAAATGGAATTGCCTAATGATGATAAGCTAGAATTGGGCTTGGAGGAGACAGAATTTCTATTCAATAAAAAGGTGGAGGAAGCCCGTCAGTTGATGCGCAATAAAAATCATGACTATGGAGAAGCATGGCGCGAGATGCGTGTCAGTAGCATCACCGATTTGATTTTAATGAAATTATACCGTATTCGTCAAATTGAAGATAATCAAGGGAAAACACTCATCAGCGAGGGTATTTCAGCGTCTTACTTCGATATGATTAACTATGCTATTTTTGCCATGATTCGTTTGAAAGAATTAGGACAATGGCATTTGAATACCTCTGCTAACGCCTAAACATTTTATATGCGATTTTTCGTTCAGCTAAGTCGGTACCTTATTGGACTCTGGTTGCTTCTTAGCGGAGTGCTTATGCTAAACGATCCAATAGCATTTGCGAACAAAATCGAAGTTTATTTTAACGCCTTACACGTCGGATTTCTACAATCCATCGCCATCTATTGGGGGATGGGGGTAGGGGCTCTGACAATGTTGCTTGGATTAAGTTTGTTATTAGGTTCTTTTATTCAGATCACTAGTTGGTCGGTTGCCGTATACGCTTTGCTTTCTACCTGCCTGACAGGATATATTAGCATCAATAGAT
>CAIRSV010000215.1 GCA_903881265.1 uncultured Bacteroidota bacterium | reverse complement strand
CATGCGAAAATAAGATATTATTTTCCAAATCGTTTGTCGCTTCTTTATTGTTTCATTCCTCAAAACATTGAATTTCTTTTACTACATTTAGCCTCTAAACGTATGTTCATAATCATGAAGAAAATCTTCGTTCTGCTGCTTGCCGTCAGCGTATCCGCCTCTTCTTTTTCGCAGGATGTCAAAAAAGATAGCGCTGTGATGAAGCAGATTTCAAATCATATCCTCACCAACTATCAATGCTATAACGATTTGCGCTATTTGTGTAAACATATCGGTCATCGGATTAGTGGTTCACCACAAGCCGAGCAAGCAGTGGCTTGGGGTAAAGAAACACTTGATAAGATTGGTTGCGACCGCGTCTTTCTTCAAGAAGTGATGGTGCCGCATTGGGTGCGTGGTCAAGAAGAAGCCGCTATGATTGTCAAAGGGAAAAAGTCGCGTATGCTTATCGCTTCACTAGGAAATGCTGTTGGCACAGGTGAACAGGGAATGACCGCCAAGCTTTTGAAAATTAATCATATCGACGAATTAAAACGAATGAATCCGGCTGATGTAAAAGGAAAAATTGTGTTCTACAATTTTAAATTCGATCAGACAAATATCAACACCTTTGAAAGTTATGGACCTTGTGTGTATTACCGTTGGGGCGCACCTAGCGAAGCTAGTAAGTTGGGTGCAATTGGCGTTGTCATTCGCTCTGTGTCATCGGCCTACGACAATAAACCACATACAGGCAGCTTGACATATAATAAAGACTATCCTTCAATTCCAGCAGTGGCTATTTCTAATTTGGATGCCGATTTATTAGAACAAACGATGAACAAAACGAAGGATGTATCAATGTATTTGCGAACCACTTGCCAAATGCTTCCTGATGTGCTGTCGCATAATGTGGTGGCTGAAATCAAAGGCACAGAAAACCCAGATGAGATTATTGTCTTTGGCGGACATCTTGATTCATGGGATATTGGAGAAGGCGCTCACGATGATGGTGCTGGTGTCGTGCAGGCTATTGAAGTGCTTCGCGTATTTAAGGAATTAGGCATTAAACCCAAACGTACGATACGAGCTGTTTTATTTATGAATGAAGAAAACGGTTTGCGTGGCGGAAAAAAATATGCTGAGCTTGCAGAAGCGAATCATGAAAAACATATCCTAGCGATCGAAAGCGATGCCGGAGGTGCAACGCCTTATGGTTTTTCGATGGAGATGGATAAAGACAAACGCGATGCAATCAAATCATGGGCTTCCTTGTTTATGCCGTATAATGTATGGAGTTTTGACCGCGAAGGTGGTGGCGCTGATATCGGTCCTCTAAAACGAAAATTTGGCACACCTGTCATGGAACTGATGCCTGATTCGCAACGTTATTTTGATATGCATCATAGCGACAACGATGTGTTTGAAAATGTACAACGCAGAGAACTTTCTTTAGGTGCGATAACCATGAGTCAAATGGTCTATCTCGTGAGTATGCATGGACTATAACGTTATCTTTATTTTCTCAAGTACATTTGCCTCATGCAACAATATCTAGCGCAGTATTTTGGTAAGGAACATATTCAGGCCGTTGAGTCTCTGCCACAAGCCGGATCCAACCGAATCTATTATCGTGTTTTTTCTGACGGTAACACATTCATCGCTTGCGAAAGTTCGAATACCAATGAGAATGAAACCTTTTTTTATTTTACAGAATTTTTTAAGCAACACGGAACTCCTGTCCCTCAACTTCTGCATATCAGTGCTGATCGAACAAAATATATTCAGGAAGATGTTGGTACACAATCGTTACTTGATATTGTACTCAGCGAAGGTTATACCGAGGCCGTGAAACAACTTTACAAAAAGTCACTTTCGGCGCTTGTCAATATGCAATTGACCGGTGGATTAGCACTCGATTTTGACAGATGCTATGCATCGTCTTCCTTCGATAAGAATGCCGTGTTAGCAGATCTGAATTACTTCAAATACTTTTTTCTTGATCTACATAAAATCGATTATAATAAATCGAAATTGATGGCCGACTTTGAAAAGTTATCAACTAGCATTGGACAAGTGGGTCCTCTCTATTTTATGTATCGAGATTTTCAGGGAAGGAATATCATTATTAAGGACAATGAACCTTACTTCATCGATTATCAAGGTGGTATGAAAGGTCCGTTGCAATATGATATAGCCTCACTTTTATGGCAGGCAAAAGCACAATTGCCGGTTGAATGGAAAACTGAATTGTATGCGCATTATAAAACTGAATTACGAAGTAAGATGCAGGTCGACGAACAAACATTTGATGATGCTTATTCATCTATTGTATTGGTTCGTTTGTTGCAAGTGTTAGGCTCGTATGGATTACGTGGTATTATCGAACGACGCGCACATTTTCTAAGTAGTATTCCTCTTGGTTTGGCCAATCTGAATGAATGGCGTTCAACATTTTTACTGGAAGGATACGAAGAGTTAACGTTTGTGCTTGCAGCAATGAACGAACAGATTACCCAATACCAGATAAGTGCTGATAAAAAACATGCAGAGAATAAATTGACTATCTTGGTTCAAAGTTTTTCGTATAAGCAAGGTATTCCAATCGATCCAAGTGGAAATGGCGGTGGCTATGTATTTGACTGTCGTGGTATTCTCAATCCCGGGCGATTTGATGAGTATAAGAAAAGCACAGGACGAGATCAGTCTGTCATTGATTTCTTAGAATCAAAAACTAGGGTACACGATTTCCTTCAACATGTAAAAGGCGTCATTGATATTTCTGTTGACGATTATCTTCATCGTGGATTTGAAAACCTGATGATTAGTTTTGGTTGCACCGGCGGACAGCACCGATCGGTTTATTGTACCGACGCGATTGCCAAACATCTGAAAGAAAAATATGGCATTGAAGCCACCGTCAGGCATATCGTGCAGGATGCCAAAGACTGGGTCAACTAATAAAAAAAACTCAAGCGTTTAGCGTTGAGTTTTTAAAATTGAATGACGGTTTCTTTAAAATTTGAATCCAAGATTCAGACCGAAACCGCGAAAACCTACTGCATTGTATTTGCCGCTGATATTGCCACCATTGGCGTTTACCACATAATTGATGTTCTTAAAGCTGCTCGAAAGGTCTTTGATTTCCTGCAGATTACTTCGTACATCCTGTTGTTCAGTAGCCGTCATAGCCTTGGACGAGTTGACATCGAGTTTGATCGTTGTCGTTCCATATTGCAACCCGATAATATACCAATCTAAGGTTACCATACTGCCAAGATTAAATTGTGAGCCGATCATCAACCCACCAATATAAGATGAAAGACGGCCGTTGGCAGCAACGTTTTGTTGTATATTATTGCCATCAATATAATTAACAGGTAAGTCTAAACCTATTCTTCTATATCTGAAATAAGGCGCTAGGTAAAAGCCTTTGCCTGCATGCTTAGGATAAAATCTAAATTCAGGTGTGATTGTCAGACTGTTCGCTTTCCAATCAGATAGTTGAACGGTGTCTGAATTGGCATTTGAATTAGCTAGATTGTCAATCGTTTTGGTATACGCTAATGAACCACTCGGCATAAATCGTACACCGCATGCAACTGAAATAGTATTGCCTACGATACGTTCGTATTGCAATGAAATATTTTTATAGACCAACGAACTGATATTGATTTTCACGATATTGGGCTTCGCCAATGCATCATAATCACCGCCAATGCTTCGTTGTGCAAACAGGCTCAATGTTTGTAAAGTCAACAATACAATTATAAACCAACTTTTCTTTTTCATATGCGTTATTATTTTTTGGCAAAAAAAGGTTCCATGTCTAGCATTCTTGTCGTACTCATATAATTACTTTCTATGTCGAGAAGCCACGCCCAATGCATTATAGATATACT
>CAIRSV010000214.1 GCA_903881265.1 uncultured Bacteroidota bacterium | reverse complement strand
GTTCTTCAATGGCTTTGTTCATCTGACCGAAATCAGCGAAAGCGGTATAGAAAATGATTAAGCCTTCTTCCTCATCGAACATAAACTCTTCGCATCCGAAGTCGATCAATTCAAATTCTAACTCTTCTACGTTAGGGACTTCATTTTTTAATTTGAAAACACCTTTACGTTCGAAGACGAAATCAAGAGAACCTGATTTTCCTAGGGTTACTTCATTACGCGTGAAGATCGCACGCACGTTAGCAACGGTACGATTAGGATTGTCTGTCGCTGTTTCAACTAGGATACCGATACCCGCTGGTCCGATACCTTCATAGACCATTTCTTCATAGTTAGCCGAACCTTTTTCCGAAGCGCGCTTGATCGCAGCTTCGATATTGGCTTTCGGCATGTTAGCGCCCTTCGCGTTCTTGATGATAGTACGCAATTTAGCATTAGAATCCGGATCAGGACCACCCGACTTAACGGCGATGGCAATCTCTTTACCAATACGTGTGAACGCCTTTCCTAGACGATCCATACGTGCAAATATCTTGTGCTTACGTTTTTCGAAAATACGACCCATAGTCTTGTTATTTGAAGGACGAAGATAAGAAATAAAAAACGTTTCTTGGCACTGTACCGCTTTTCACTCTTGTTACTTTTCCTTACTTTAGCTTTGTGAAGCGTCTGATAGTACCACGTGGTTTATGGACATTAATTTTGTTGATCGCCTTTTTTGCGCTTCAACTCATTCCTACTTTCTATCAGCCTATTCAACGCCTTATTTTTATACAACAGCAAGCAGCGTTGCAAACCCTTCAAGAGGGTCATTCGAGCTTAGAGACCTTGACGATAAGTGAAGAACTGTTTAGAACTATTCAAGAAGAGGAGCGTGAGATCACCTGGAATGGCAAGCGTTATGATATTAAATCCATTAAATATCGCGATGGCTTAGTAGAATTAGTGGTTAAGCACGATACCCTCGAGACGCATTTAAAAAATATAGTAAGTATTTTACAAGGACAGCAGACGGATGATTCGTCTCGCGTTACGCATTCAGAGTTCTTCGCGTTTTTCTATCAAACCATTGAATCGCAGGATTTGATTCAACCCATCTTTCCTACAGAAAGCCTTCTTACAGCAACTTTCCACCCGTTAGCCGCAAGTTTATCCATGCTTGCGCCTCCGCCAAGGGCTTAATATCTTTTTGTTTATTGCTCCTTTTAACGCTATTCCGGACATGGCGTATTGTTTATTATTGTCCGATTCATTTTAAATTATTTTATGAAAAGATATTTACTGGCCTTAGGGCTATTAGGTGTTGTTGCTGCAAACGCACAGAGCACAACAGATACGGTGCAGGTGAAAGAAGTAATCACGTCTGCAACGAAATTCGCGACTCCGAAAGAACGAGTGGCACAGCAAATTCAACTTATCGATCAAAAGGAATTGCAGGCTAATAATGCCATGAATACTGCTGATGTTTTATCGAACACCGGTTATGTGGTCGTTCAAAAAAGTCAAGGCG
>CAIRSV010000213.1 GCA_903881265.1 uncultured Bacteroidota bacterium | reverse complement strand
TGAAACATCAAACAGACCTACGATGACCTTCCTTCAAGGCACGTATGCATTGACAAATACGAATATCAATGTGGTTGACTCCTTACCGGCTTCGCCAAATATTGTGCGAACCTATTCTATTTTGTCGAATGCAGGAACATCGCAAAGTGATGTATACAATCTTGTGAATACGTCGCTTTACTGGAATGCCACATTCAGTTATTTATATGATGGGTTAACTGGTGCTAAAATAGATTCATTTGTTGTGGCGCCTAATGGCACTATCAATATTTCAAATTTGCCCTATATGGATCGAACTCCTTCGAAATACGAAATCATGTCCTTTGTAACGCCTTATGGTATTAATCTTGATATGGGCATGAATGGTAAGACATGGACATTTGATATGACTGATTTCTTACCAATCTTAAACGGATCAAAACGAATGAGTGTAGAACGTGGTGGTCAATGGCAAGAAAATATGGATATCAAATTCCTGTTTATTGTTGGTACACCTGTCCGCGATGTGAAAGACATCACACAACTGTGGCGACAACCGGGCAACTGTAATTATAATCAAATCATTACTGACTTTTATTTCGAGCCAAGAAATGTCATGATGAATGCCACTGCAAGCTATTTCAAGGTGCGTTCTATGATCACTGGACATGGGCAGGAAGGTGAATTTATTCCACGTGTCCATAGCTTGAATGTCAATGGCGGTGCCAACGAGTTTGAATGGACACTGTATAAAAAATGTGCCTCAAATCCTGTCTATCCTCAAGGAGGTACTTGGATTTATGATCGTTGTGGATGGTGCCCAGGAATGGCGACAGACCTGAAAGAATTTGATATTACAAACTTAGTAACACCGGGTCAATCAGCGTTGGTCGATTATCATATGCTGCCAGTGGTAAGTCCAGCTATCGGAAATTCAAATTATATCGTAACAGAACAATTGGTGAGTTACGGAGCCATCAATTTTACACTTGATGCGGCTGTTCTTGATATTATGGCGCCAAGTAGTAAAATCGAATATATCAGACAACAATCGATTTGCGCAAGTCCGAAAATACTAATTCAAAACACTGGCTCTACAGCGCTTACATCACTTCGTATTGAATATTGGATAAATGACAATACCGTTAAAAGCTTTTTAAATTGGACAGGGTATCTTGATCCACTTGAAAAGACTGAAGTAGAATTGCCAACAGCCAATCTTTGGGTGAATGTCAAAACAGTCGATAACGACTTTCATGTCGAACTGATGAATCCTAACGGTAGCACTGATCAATATGCATTCAACAACAAAATGAACTCCCAGTTTAAAATAACAGATGTCGTTCCTGCTAATTTCATTATTTATCACAGAACAAACACCGCCGCTTCTGAAACATCCTACAAAGTTTTTGATGAGGCTGGTAACATACTATTAAGTCGACAGGGTTTATCAAATACGACTACCTATCGCGATACCTTGAACCTGCCTTATGGTTGCTACAAATTTGTAATGACAGATACGGATGAAGACGGCATTAGCTTCTGGAATAATAGCGATGGAGCGGGTGTTCTTAAATTCCTTCGTTCAAATGGCACCACATTAAAGTTGTTCAATCCTGATTTTGGTGCTACAATCGAGTATAACTTCACGGTTGATTTTCCATTAAGTTATGATGATTTGGTTGAAGCCAACGAATTAAAAATTTATCCTAATCCTGCTACTGATCGCTTTACCATAGAGGCTCCGGAAATCGAAGATGCAACTATTGTATTCTCAAATTCAGTTGGTCAACAAATCACAATCCCATTCGCGAAATCAATCGGGAGGCTAAGTTTTGATACGAGTCATTTAACTAGCGGTGTGTACGTGGCAACGATCACACGAAACGGAAAATCAAGCAGCAGAAAAATAGTGATTGAGTAATTTCAACGCTGCATGATTATACCAACGATTCAACGTTTGTGCGTTTACTGTTTTTTAAATCGATGGCTATAATCAATGCGATTCCCATAAGGAACAAGCTTCCTATTTTATCGGTTTCCAATAGTTCACTAAAGAAATTATTGACAAACAACGCAGCTATCATGCAGATTGCAGCCATGACGACCACTTTGTCAAAGCGTTCTGTTTGTCGATGATATACTTTTTGACCATAATAAAAAATCATAAAAATCAGCAGCGCATAGAGTATCATTGCAGGATAACCTTGCTCAACCAACATAAATAAAAAATAATTGTGCGTCGTTGAACGTTCCATATTTCGACTTACCCAGGTTTTATACGCGGCTATGGTATAATGCTTGTAATTATCATAAAAATTATTTGGACCTACACCTGTCAACGGATGGTCGACACTCATGCGCACAGCGGCTATCCATCGATAATAACGCTCAGCCGAAGAAATATCTGTCCCTTGAATTGTAGCCATGATATGATCTGAAAGCGAAGCATGCATAATAGTCTTCTCAAATTTAGGACGATAGCTGAGGTATTGATTATTGTTTGACAACCATAGCACTGCTGATAAAACAACCGCATAGAACACTAGCATCGCGTAATGCATTACCTTGAATCGAATACAAGCCATCGTGATAAGTGCAAATAGCACAGCCATCCAAGCCGCTCTCGAATACGAAAAATAGACCCCTGCGAGGAATACGAACATCGCGCCAATTAATATAACCCAAGAGAATCCGAAGCGCTTATGTAGAAAAATAGCTCCTGCAATCAAAGGAATGAAACAAGAAAGCATCGATCCATACATCACGTGATTTTGAAAGAAAGGTTGAATGGGATCGTGTACATCTTCAAAACGAAAACCTAAGGCACTAAAACGATATAAGACGATAAAGATGATGAGTAATAATGGAACAAACATCAAGGTGAATGCTCGTTTGATATGTATCTTGTCTTGAAAAAAAATAATAGGAAAGCAAAGGAATGGCACTATAAACCAAATTCGTTTCAACAAGTATTTTGATGAAAGTGCCACATTGGTAGAAAATACGACTGTCACAGCCATCCAAAGAAATGATAGCAGTAGAATTTGAATTAGTGGATGTTGCAACCATCGACCGAAACCGATGTTTCGAAAATTCTGCAATGCAAAAAAAACAAAGAAGACTGACAACGATAGCATGATAGGTTCATCAGGAAAATCAAGACTGATGCCTGTCATCTCTTGCAGGTTGATCGACATCGGAATTGAACACATCAACAGATAAAAAGGTATTCTAACATCCTTGAGAAAAAACAAGGCGGCCATTATGGCAAATGGAATAGCCACAAACATGACTTGCTGAAACCATAGCGACGCAATGAATATCAGAAGGAAAAATAGGCTAGCTGCAACAAAAAGCGTTTTCTCCTTGTATGGAAGAGCGGTTGTCATCTATTGAAACTTATGCTTATTGACTGCAAATACCTCGATACAAATCGAAAGCAAAAACCCAAATAGGATGGCCGTCACAAAAGCAGTCAGCACACCCAATATTCGATAAGGGCCTGCTTTCGGTCCATTTGGTGTGGCCCATTGCACGACGTGTATCATTGGAAATCCTTTATAGGTCGCAGTCTTGAATTCGTTCGATAAGGACATATACTTGGCCTTGTTTATCGCCAATTTGTCTTTTACTTCCTCAATGTTTTGAATTTCTTCCAACCCAGTGGCATAATTAATACCGCTGCCTTTGGCATTGCCGGTTATGAGATTACTTCTACCCGGACTCACGATATCATAAATATTATACTTCACACGAAGCTGAATCAATGAATCGGTATATATTTTCAATTGATCTGAAATAGAATCTTTTCGGTTATCGATTGCTGCCGCTAATTGTGTATTCACATGTTCATATAATTTACGCAACATATCCTCTGTTCTATTCATTGCTTCATTCACTACCTTATGCGCCAAATCAGCATCTTCATCTACAAAGCTTACTTCAAGATGCTTATAGCCTGAACGAGAAAGAGAAAAGTTTTTTGCAAATCGCTTATACACTTTTTTAGAACCGTCAGGATCATTCTTCACATCGATATTGTAGTGCTTTGCAAAATCATATTTGTCGATTAGATACGACACAACATCTGCTGAATTACCGATAACAAAGGCCCTATCCACTTCATTTTCGCCACCAAAGAAATCAATCCATTCTTGTTGATTTTCTCTGAACAGATTAATACGTCCACTCATTACAGCTGATGCAGGAAAAAACGAACCATAGGCTTTGTATTCATTTTTTTGCATATAAAAATAAACAGCTGCTGCTAGCGAAGCCGCAATAGCCAAACCGATGATATACGTTTTCCATTTCAAGACCGTACGTATGATATCGAATAAATTGAATGAATATTGGTTGTGTTCCATCTAAAAAAATTAAGTCGCAAATATATCATTTTATACCAAACGCTTCAAGTTATAGTTTAAAGCCTCGCTGATAATATTGGGTCTATAACGCTATTGCGACGATTTATATTGCCTGATGTATGAACGAATAGTTTCCGTGTCCCATAAACGAATGCTGTATACAAGTAGCAAGAACGCAAGCATATTAATAACGATAGAAAGGAGAAGCGTCACCTGCAGGTATTTACATACGACATTCAACAAGAATAAGGCACTAAACAGCAGGATAAATTTCCCTATCCAAGGCAGGTCTGCTTTGAGTCCAAATCGTTTGATGCTGAAATAAATACAACAAGAAGCTACGGTGGTTTGCACAATAAGCGCCGCGATACCAGCACCGACTGCATGTAAGTGTGGGATGAGCAATAAATTCAAACTGATACTAATCAAACAGGCCGTCAATGCAATTCGTATTAAGAGGAAGATATCGCCATTGGCTGTTAGTAAGGTAGAATAAATATAAATCGCACAAAAGGCAGGAAACGCTGCTATCACAAACAAATAGATCAGTGGCAAATCGGCTGCAGCATGTGTATCGAGCAGTAACATAATATCTTGTCGGTATAAGATACTATGTGCCAAAATACATAATGATATAGCAATAATGATATTGGCACTGGTTCTGACTATCTCATTCACTTGAATAGCACGGGCAATCAAGCGTGTAAACATAGGCAACAAGATGCCTGCCAACAAGAAGCCAATCATATTAAGTGCATCTAAGATTCGATACGCTTCTGCGTAAATGCTATTAATTTCTGGTCCGTCGATACGTTCAAGCAAAAGTGAATCGCAGCGCATATACACACCCATCAGTAAAATCAACAAGGCGTATGGCATACTTCGTACACAAAACGATTTCATTTCCTTCCAAGAAAAATGTTGAAAATCTATGTTGGCATATCGCTTAATGATAATGATGACCGACACAAGGATAGAAAGTAAGTAAGCTCCCAACTGAGCATATAAATACCATTCGATGATAAAACGATTTTTATACGTTTCATTCAACAATAAAAATCCGCAAACGCCAATCATGACAAATTTATCAAGTACAGAAAGCAGTCCATCAATCTTAAAATCGTGATTAGCCGACACATTGCTTCGAAGGAATTGTAAAAAGGAATTTAAAAACTGTACGATCCCTAACAAGAAGAGGATATAGAGCGCATCGCCTGAATAATGAAAGAAAAAGGCCACCACAAAAATGACGAAAAAGTAAACCAACGAAAACAGTCCTTTGGCCGCAATCATATTCGGCAGGGAAAGATGCATCAAACTGCTATCGTTGGCGATACTGCGGTTGTTAAAGTTGGTGACACCGAAATCGAGCAGGATATTAAAAATGACGGTCAGACTTAATAATGCTGCATACAAACCGTATTCTTGATGACCTACAGTAAGCTGCACATTCCGGTCAATCAGAAAAATCCACACGGGTTTGACCAATACATTCAACAAAATCATTACCAGCAGATTCGACAAAAAATAGCGTTTCAGCATACGTTGTAAATTTAGGGCAAAGAAGTTTAATTGCAAGAAATTCTCCCAGCAGATAAGAGAGCAGAGAAAGGAAGATTCAACTCATTAACGAAGATCAACCCAGCCATTTTCTCAATTCCTGAATCTCACATCGCGAATACAATCTTATCTCACTTCCTCATTGTATATTTGTCCGCTTAATAAAATAAATACATGCCTAAGATATCTCATCGCGGTGAACAGATGCCGCCCTCTCCTATTCGTAAATTGGTTCCTTTTGCCGAAGAAGCCAAGAAAAGAGGCACGAAAGTGTATCATCTTAATATCGGGCAACCAGACATCGTAACACCAAAAGCGATTCTCGATGCTGTGCGTCATACCGATATGACTGTGCTTGAATACAGTCATAGTGCAGGATTTGAAAGTTACCGTAAGAAGCTAACCGAGTATTACAAACGATTTGATATTGAACTAACACCGAATCAAATTATTGTAACCACAGGTGGAAGTGAAGCCATTCAATTTGCAATGATGGCTTGTTTGGATCCCGGTGATGAAATTATTATCCCTGAACCTTTTTATGCCAATTACAACGGATTTTCGGTGGCTTCGCAAACAATAGTAAAGCCCATTTCATCAAGTATTGAAGATGGATTTAAATTACCGCCGATCGAAGATTTTGAAAAAAATATTACACCGAGCACGAAAGCCATTATGATCTGCAATCCGAATAACCCCACTGGCTATTTGTATTCGAAGGAAGAAATGAATGTGCTCAAAGAAATTTGTCTGAAGTATGACCTGTACCTATTTTCTGATGAAGCGTATCGCGAATTTTGTTATGATGGCCATGTGCATATCTCAGCGATGAATCTCGAAGGTATGGATCAGCATGTTATCTTGTTGGACACTATTTCAAAACGTTATAGTGCTTGTGGTGGACGCATTGGTGCTTTTATCACAAAGAACCAAGAGGTGTATGATGCCGCTATGAAATTTGCACAGGCTCGTTTGAGTCCGCCTAGCTTTGCCCAAATTCTTGGTGAAGCCGCTGTGGATTTACCCGCTGATTATTTTAATGAGGTGAAAGCTGAATATAAAAATCGCCGCGATGTCTTAGTTAGCCGTCTGAACAACATACCAGGCGTAGTATGTCCGAATCCCGGAGGTGCCTTTTATGCGATGGCAAAGTTGCCTGTCGACAGCGCCGAAGATTTCTGCAAATGGTTATTACAAGAATTCTCCTACAAGGGACAAACAGTCATGATGGCTCCGGCTTCGGGCTTCTATGCCACACCAGGATTAGGTGCGAATGAAGTTCGTTTTGCCTATGTCTTAAACACCGACGATATTAATCATTCTATGGACTGCCTAGAGAAGGCATTAGAACAATACAATTCTAACTAACGTATGCAGCATTCAATTATCACGTATATCCTCATTGGTATCACTGCGTTGACATCGTATTCTGGTTTTCAAAACACGGATATCATCAATAAAATGATTTTTTATCCGAAGGAAATGAACGCACGAAATGAATGGTGGCGTTTTATTACCCACGGTTTTATTCACGCTGATTTTCAGCATCTCATATTCAATATGCTGACCTTGTTCTTCTTCGGACCATTTGTTGAAACAACATTCGCAGTCATATTTGACAGTCATCTAGTCTATCCAATATTCTATTTGGCGGCTCTTGTGTTTTCAAGTGTGCCTTCGTATTTTAAACATAAAGACAATTATTATTATCGCGCCTTAGGAGCTAGTGGAGCCATTGCGGCGGTTTTGTTTACAACCATCTTGTTTAATCCGTGGCAAATATTAAATGTCTATTTAATTATTCCAATACCTGCTATTTTATTTGCTGTCGGGTATGTGGCGTACTCGTCGTATATGAGTAAAAAAGGGAATGATGGTATCGGGCATGAAGCTCATTTATGGGGTGCCATTTTCGGATTAGTCTGCCCGATTATCTTAAAACCTGGCGTGTTTCCTTACTTCTTGAATCAGCTTATGCATCCTCCATTTTTATAGTAGCCTTTTTTATCTGCCTTATTCAAGACTTGAATGACCGCACAATGCGTTCATGTTCTTTTTTTTATTTTATATTTGAAATATGAAAAAAACAATTCACGCGCTTTCCTTCCTTATAATGTCTGCACTCTTATTTGCTTGCAATGGCGATAAGGTAACAGATAGCATTTCTAAAATACGATTCATTAATGCCTCCTCTGTATCGGGCGACATGAATGTGTATATCGATTATAAAAAAGTTTTTGCAAGCGATATCCAATATTTGAATTACAGTTTGTTTAGCAGTCATATCAGCACCACACATTTCATACAGATCAAAACAGCTGCTGGCAATCTCATTGCAGACACATCCTTGATGATGCTACAAGGGAAAAACTATTCAGTCTTTTTATATGATTCGATGAATAATGTGCATATGAAAATACTTGACGAAAATTTTAGCACACCCAAAGGTTCGTATTGCAAACTACGTTTCCTGCATCTTTCGAATAATGCAGCAACCACAGATATCCGGCAAGGCAATGACACTTCGGTGTTGTTCAGGAATTATTCCAATGGTCAGTCTAGCGAGTATACCATCTACAGTATCGATTCCCTTACATTTAATGCGAGTGATGTTGGAAGTTTAACTCCCTATTACACGCAACCGGGCTATGTCAAATTGAAAGCCGGCTATTTTTATACCATGTATCTCAAAGGCAATATCGGATCAACGGCCATTGACAGTCTTGGCTTTTTTGTGATTGAAAATAACGGAACGTATTAAGGAGCGTGTTCTGATACAAGCCATTTTGAAAAAGAACGCATCAACTTCATCATCCCATCTATTTCTCATAATAATCTAAATCCTTGCCATAGGTTTCAGTCATTTTACTGGCGGCGATAAACGCCGTAACACAACAAATGATACCGACAATCATGGCGCTTTGTAATTTATGGACACCCATGCATTGTATAAAGGCATACAATAGCGTGATTGGCACCAACGATGCGCGTATGAAATTAGGTACTGATGTGGTGACAGTGGCTCGGATATTAGTCCCGAATTGTTCAGAGGCACTCGTGATCAATACAGCCCAATAACCTGCTGCAAATCCGAGTACGCTAAACAACATATAGAAATATTTCACCTCAACTCCTTGCATAAAGAAATACGCGATTACCATCAACAGCGTTGCAAAAACATAATATTGCAATACCTTAACCCGGCTTCGAATCACCTGACTTAATATACCCGACGTCAGATCTCCTAATGTCACACCGGCATAGCAACACATAATCGAATAGGCAGGTTTTATTTCACCAATGATGCCTAATTCTTTACCCAGTTCAGGACTCAATGTAATAAGGATTCCGATACAATACCAGATTGGCAAACCCACCAAGATGCATTTGATATACTTGCCCATTCGCTCTTTACTCAAGAACAGCATCGTCAAACTGCCCATCTCGTGAGTTGATTCTTTCGCTTGCTGATACATCCCCGATTCGAACACACCGAAACGCATCACCAATAACAATAATCCCAAGACACCACCGACGATATAACTGGTTGTCCAGTTGCAATTGATGCCTACAAAGCCTGCTAATATCGCACCCGAAACACCTACAGTAGCCACGATTGTCGTGCCCCAGCCGCGTTTATCTTTATGTAAGATTTCTGATACCAACGTTATACCCGCTCCCAATTCGCCCGCCAATCCTACACCGGCTATAAAGCGCAAGACACCATAGGTTGTTACATCAGTGACATAGGCATTCAAGATATTGGCCACTGAATACATAATAATGGAACCAAACAATACAGACAGGCGACCTTTCTTATCGCCGATGATACCCCATATCAATCCACCTACGAGCATACCTATCATCTGTATATTTAACAACCATAATCCGTTCTTCTCAAGATTTTCTTCTGCAATACCGATCGCCAGCAAACTTTTCTTACGGACGATACTAAACAACACCAAATCATAGATATCGACAAAATATCCAAGGGCGGCTACTAACACTGGTATGCTTACTACATTCGATGTCTTCTTCATGTTTTAAAAGTAAGCAGCAGAAAGGAAAAAAAGAAATATGAGTGATTGATTCTACAAGTGCTCAATTCAAGTATGAATTTAATTCACAAACATCCAATGAAATCCAAAACGGAACATCACATTCTGAGCTGGATACAAGGGATAATTGATGTTGTTTCGTGTAAAGAACTGTTGTATCTCATCAACACAAAGCGAGCCTCTGAAGGTTTTTACCTTGAAGTTAAAAAAATAACCCACTCGTGGTACGTTCTCAATCAGATGGTTGTATTGGGTTACAAAGCCATACATCAATGGCGAATAGGCATCGGTATAGAAAGGCATATTATACCGCACGTCGATTCCGGTTGAAAGATTCAATTTCTTTTTCAATACCAAACTCTCATACGCAAAGCGACTGCTCGAAGCAAACAACGGAAGATGTAACGGCACATTCGAAGACAGCCATTGACCTAACAAATTATGTTCAACTACAAATCGTCTGATTTTAAATTGCTTACACACATTCAGTTGGGTCAATGGAATGACACCATTGTATTGTTGGCCCTTAAGCATTGTATCGCGGTAGATATAATTGGCAAGCAAATAATAATTCAATCGCGCCGAAAATTTATACGGGGTGTTCTCATACGATAGATTCACCTTGCTGATGGTCTGTCGTTTAAACGTTGTGTTTAGTGCATAGAAGTTGGTTTGATATGCATTAAACATCAACGGCGCCTGTTGTATCGTTTGATCAAATCCTATACGCACCCTTCCTGCCTTATCACTAAAATTTCGTCCTGCCCTAGCAGAAAGTAACGCGTTGCCAATTAAATTGCCCGTAAAATAAAACTTGAGCGAGGCATTGTACAACCATTCTCTTTCCTGCTGCGCTGTCTTGTCGATGGAAGCGAATAGATAATTATTGTAGTAGCGCTGTTTGTTTGTCCCATTCCTTATCTCATCCACTTCAATACCATAGCCGGCTTCAGCCTGCATCACATTTTCTCTCACCGTGATATCGCCTGTGAGCGAAAACGCATTCCCAATTTGATGATAGGTATAGCCCGAATAGACAGAGTCGTTGTTTTTGAAACTATACGAACCGATATTGCTATAATACAAGCTATCAGGTGTAAGGTCTTTAAAACTGTAATACGAACTGCTCGCATACAATATATGTTTCAATCCAACGATGGGTTTGAACGAATAGATCTTTTCTGAACTATCAATAGTAAAAAGACTGTCGCGTGTACCAAAGAAATATTGATGCTTGAGATGAAACGAAAGATCTCGATAATAATTGGTCATAGTAGACCGGTTCTTTTCAGTAGCTTTCTTATCAAGCACCACCGGCACCAAACGTTTATTGGTATAATTTGATGCAAACAAATATGCATCCGATACGATACCGCCATTCTCATCCTGTTGTATCTTGTTATAGACAACGGCACTGTTTAAACTATAGCGTTTATTTTTTGAAGCATAATTGCTGCTCAAATAAATGTTGTCGTTATTCGTTCGTTGCAACTGATATGAACCAACCGAACCCGCTTTACGATAAGACCCTGTCATATTCCAATGCGCATTAATATTGCGCGAATGTTTCACTTCAATAATCTGCTCTTGTTTGCTTCCGACACGATAATACATATCCGTATAAGGACGGGTGGTATTATAAAAATAAACCTTGTCGATCGAATACACATACGCGCTATTCGATCGTATGCCAAGTTGATTGGCAGGTGACAACGACGGATTGAAAAAGACCGTGTTGCTGCTACTGCCTATATTTCCTAAATCACTTTCCCATGCACCTATCAACGGACTTCGATGTAATAAATGAATGGATGAATCTATAGTACAACGTGTGCTATCCTGATACGTAAATGCATAAATAACGATGCTGTCATTGGTCTTGATTATTTTATTGCGACTTGAATCCGTCGGATTGCTTGGCATCGACGACATATCACCTCTGGTGTTGCCACCATTATTAAAGAGTTGACTACTTCCCTGAAAGGCAGATATCATCAATACAATGATGAAAAAAAGACAACGCTTAAGAGGACATTTTTTTTGCAAGGGAATCAGCTATTATTTTTTAAACGAAATACACGACATTAGAGTGCGCCCAATAATTCTTTAAACAATAAGGCCATACGAGGTGCAGCCAAATTCGCAGCCTCGAGCACCTCTTCGTGCGTGATGACATTCATTTCTTCGCGTATACCCACATCAGTAATGACACTCATGCCGAATACTTTCATACCACCGTGTTTACCTACGATTACTTCCGGCACGGTACTCATACCTACAGCATCGCCACCTATAATATGCAGAAACTTATATTCAGCCTTAGTTTCAAACGTAGGTCCTTGCAGTCCGATATAGACGCCTTCGTGTACCTCAATGTTATTTTTTACGGCTAATGATTTAGCTTTTTCTATCAGATCTAATGCGTAAGGTTCTGTCATATCAGGAAAACGGGGTCCTATCTTTTCATCATTTCGTCCACGAAGCGGGTGTTCGGGAAAAAGATTAATATGATCGCGTATGATCATCAAATCGCCCACTTTAAAATCTTTATGCATACCGCCAGCTGCGTTAGAGACCATCAATAATTCGGCACCCAAACTATGCATTACGCGCACAGGAAAAGTGACTTCCTGCATGGTATAGCCTTCGTAATAATGGAATCGTCCGCTAAGCATCACCACTTCTTTGCCATTGATTTGCCCAAATAATAATTTACCTCCGTGACCTTTGACGGTGCTCACAGGAAAGTTTGGAATATCTTCATAATTCAGCGACAGGCTAACATCGATATCATGCACCAATCCGCCTAATCCACTGCCGAGTATAATACCTGCGTAAGGTGTGGCCTTGATTTTGGCTTGAATAAACGCAACCGTTTCTTGTAGTTTTTCCTGATTTACATTTTGCATTGGGCGAAGATAATTAAATTAGACAATTTACTCATACGCGAATATGCCAAATGAACTAGAAGGGTTGGATTTGATCCTTCCATTGGATTAAAAAAAAATCATCGTTCAATCTTCGACTCGACTTTTGAACGATGATATATCACAGGAATAAAATTCATTCCCTTGTTGGGTAATTCGAATGCCTTATTTCCCGAATAATAATTTCTTACCTGGATAATAGGCATTGGCACCTAACTCTTCCTCGATGCGGATGAGTTGATTGTATTTCGCCATACGATCACTTCGTGATGCAGAGCCTGTTTTTATTTGACCGCAATTTAAGGCAACAGCCAAATCAGCAATAGTTGAATCTTCAGTTTCGCCGCTACGATGACTCATAATCGTATTATACCCTGCATATTGAGCCATTGACACGGCATCGATCGTTTCGCTTAATGAACCAATCTGATTGACTTTAACTAATAATCCGTTGGCAATGCCTTCGTTTATTCCTCGTTCAAGACGTTTTACATTGGTCACGAATAAATCATCTCCAACCAACTGCACTTTTGATCCTAAGGCCTCCGTCAACATTTTCCAACCTTTCCAATCATCTTCAGCTAAGCCGTCTTCAATGGATGCAATTGGATATTGACGACACCAGTTTTCCCAGTATTTTACCAACTCCTCGCTTTTCATTTTCTTACCACTTGATTTCTTGAATACATAACATTTCAGTTTAGCATCCCACAATTCGCTGTTGGCGGCGTCCATCGCAATCATAATATCACTGCCTGCTTTGAATCCTGCGTTTTGAATGGCTAACATCACCGTATCGATTGCTTCTTCATTGCTTTGGATGTCTGGGGCAAAACCACCTTCATCACCGACATTGGTTGAGTATCCTTTTTTCTTCAAAACGGTTTTTAATGAATGAAAAATTTCGGTTCCCCATCGAAGTCCTTCGCTGAAACTTTTAGCGCCAACAGGCATGACCATAAATTCTTGAAAATCAATTTTATTATCTGCGTGTGCACCACCGTTGAGGATATTCATCATTGGCACAGGCAAGGTTCTTGCGTTTGTGCCACCGATATAACGAAACAAACTTAAGCCCGACTCTTCAGCAGCCGCTTTTGCAGCCGCCAAACTCACTGCAAGAATTGCATTGGCCCCTAATTTACTTTTATTGGGTGTCTTATCAGCATCGATCATTGCGGCATCGATTTCGCGCTGCTCGGTTACTTCCAAACCAATGAGCGCATTATGAATAACCGTATTTACATTATTCACGGCTTTCAATACGCCTTTGCCGCCATACATTTTTTTATCACCATCACGTAATTCAGCTGCCTCGTGTATACCAGTACTCGCACCAGATGGCACCGCAGCGCGGCCCATCACACCATTATCGGTATAGACTTCGGCTTCTACGGTTGGGTTTCCTCTTGAATCTAAGATTTGTCTTGCATGGACATGTGTTATAAAGCTCATGTTGAATATTTTTTGTTGGCGCAAAAGTAAGAAATAAATAATGCGATACAAGTGCTATAAAGTTAAGGACTTGGGAAAGCTACATTAAAAGTATGATGACGGCTGAATATCTTTTTCATTACACACAAAAAAACCTACAAGCCGAAGCCTGTAGGTTCATTATGTTATTTGTGTTAGTGACTTAAGGTAAGGTACTTGTAATTACATACGCCTTATCACTTACGCCTTATCACTTTAAAGTACTAGATGATTTCAACATCAGCACCAGCCTCTTTCAGCTTGTTAGCGATATCGTCAGCAGTTGCTTTATCAACGTTCTCCTTGATATTTCCTGGAGCGCCGTCAACTAAATCTTTTGCTTCTTTCAATCCTAAGCCAGTCAAGTCTTTAACCACTTTAACTACACCTAATTTCGCTGCACCTGCTGATTTTAATACAACAGTGAATGATGTTTTTTCTTCAACGGCTGCTGCACCTGCTGCTGCTGGAGCTGCTGCTACTGCTGCTGGTTCGATACCGTAATCAGCTTTTAAAACGTCTGCTAATTCTTGTACTTGTTTTACTGTTAAGCTTACTAAGGTTTCAGCTAAATTTTTTATGTCTGCCATGTTACTTTT
>CAIRSV010000212.1 GCA_903881265.1 uncultured Bacteroidota bacterium | reverse complement strand
TAAGTTTAAGAATACCTACCGTCATTGGATGGAGAATATTAAGGATTGGTGTATCAGTCGTCAATTGCGTTGGGGACATCGCATACCGGCTTGGTATGATGCAGAAGGCAATGTTGTGATCGCCAAAACGTATGAAGAGGCGATTGAAAAATTCCAAATCGTAAATCCCAACTTCCAAACAACTACATCTGACATCTATCAAGATCCCGATGTGCTGGATACTTGGTTCTCATCGTGGCTGTGGCCAATGGAGGTCTTCGGATGGAATCAACAGAAAGAAAACAACGCCGAACTCGATTATTACTACCCAACCGCTACACTTGTAACGGCCCCTGAAATTATTTTCTTTTGGGTGGCACGTATGATTATGGCTGGACTTGAATACCGTCAACAGATTCCGTTTAAGCAAGTTTATTTTACGGGTATCGTGCGTGATAAGCAAGGCCGTAAAATGAGTAAATCATTAGGCAACTCGCCTGATTTGTTGAATATGATTGACAATTTCGGTGCCGATGCAGTTCGTTTCGGTGTGTTGATTGCGTCGCCTGCAGGCAACGATTTGTTGTTTGATGAAAGCGGTATTGAACAAGGTAAGATGTTTGGCAATAAACTCTGGAATGCCCTGAAATTGCTGCATATTATGAATGAGAAAGAACGCAGCAAAGATGAATCGGAAGCAGTGATTTTTCCAAGTAGATGGTTTGAACAACGTTTGAATGAAGTACAAGTATTGGTTGAAAACGATATCAAGGAATTCAAACTTAGCGAAGCGCTAAAGAAAATTTATTCGTTGATATGGGATGATTATTGCAGTTGGTATCTCGAATGGATCAAGACCGCCCCAGATCAACCCATCAATCAATATAATATTACCAAGGCTAATTTCTTTTTCGAAGAATTGATGAAATTACTTCATCCGTTTATGCCTTTTATCACAGAAGAAATTTACCATCAACTGAAAGAACGTGCCGAAGGTGATGATGTAGTGCAGCAAACTATTTTCGTATCCAATGAGATAAACAGCGTAGTGCTTGAGCAAGCCGAAACTCTCAAGAATATTATAACCGCAGTGCGTGATGTGCGAGTTAAACAAAATTTAAAACCGAAAGACGAGATTGCGCTCTTCTTGCCTGAAGTCTATCAATCGCAATTGCAAGCTATTGAAAACGTATTGCAAAAACAATGTTTCTCGGCAGCTGTAGCGTATACGGCCGAGCCAGTGCCAAATGCGATTTCGTTTGTCGTTGATAAATTACAATGTTATTTTACAACCGAAAAAGAGATTGACAATACGCAGCAGATTGAGCAATTGAAAAAGGATCTTGCATATTATCAGGGCTTTTTAATCAGCGTCGATAAGAAGTTAGGCAATGAAAAATTTGTACAGAATGCCAAGCCCGAAGTGATAGAAGGAGAAGTTAAAAAGAAGAATGATGCGCTTGAAAAAATTCGTATTATAGAAGAAAGTCTTACATTGCTTTAATTAAATTTTTAGATCATGACAATCAGTTCAAAAAGTAGTGCCGTTTTATTATTGAGCTTATTGCTACCTGTGTATTCGTTTACCAATCAACCTAGTTCGGCGCGCAACTATGAGTACACCTCCTATTTAGCTTGCTCTTCAATGGAAACATCGACCTTGCCGAAGAAGTCGTTTGATAGTCTTATTGCCTTGCCGCTTTGCGCTAAAGACAGCAACAAGAATAGTGTGCCGATACAAAGTTTTGAAATCATTTACGCTGAGCGCGGTCTCTATCAAGATTCTGCAGGATTGCCTATCATCTTTACGGATTATTCTACCTTTCAGTGTGAAGGCAATACCATACCTAAATCACTTGCGAGTCTTTTTGTAGAACGCAGTTATAAAGG